>PHEX01000087.1 GCA_002843005.1 Candidatus Anoxymicrobium japonicum
CAGTACATTGCTCAACGCCCCCTTGTTCTGCTCGATTGAGCGCAATAGCCGATCAGCCTGATGGTCTGGCATTTCGACAATTTCCTTGATGGCTATTCGCGCTTTGAGGTGGCTGCGCAAGTACCTCGATTCCTCGCGCATCTGCTCAGTCATTGTCCGACCGATGAGCTTGGACATGAAAACCACGTGCGCCCCCAGATCCGGATAGCGCCATAGCGGACTAGCCTTATCCGGGGCGTTGAAGATGAAATTCGAAACCACACCGTCCGGGTAGGTCGTACGCGTGCTGGCAAACTCCACCTGATCCCGCAGGCTCTCCATCAGCGGTTTTGAGACAAGGTCCAGCACCCTGTCGTAAGCCCGCCGCTCGCCGGCATCGTCGGTGATGACAGCGGATACGGGAAGAATCACCGGATCGGGAAGCACACCATCGCGCCGCAGGATGTCGTTGATCAGGAAACGATGAACCCGACCATTGCCGTCAGCCAACGGATGGATATAGATGAAGGCAAATGCGCCAACCGCACTACGCAAGACCGGCGACTGTCCCTCGGTTCGCGCCAGGAAGACGCGCAGCCCATCCAGCATCTGCGGCAAATCGCTCGCTGGCGGTGCAACATAGTGCACGACCTCCTGATAGCGCACCATCTCGCCAACGAACACCGGAGACTGTCGTATCCCCAAGCGGGCAAGCGTCGTCACCGCCCCCAGTATTTCTTGCTGCAACGCGGCCAGCGCCGCATCGCCAAGCGGCAGTTCGCCCTGGCCGGTACGCCGCGCCATGACGTCAGCAAAGCGCTGGATTCGGGTGGCACTATCGGCCTCCCCCTCAATGCTGAAGCTGGCCCGGCTTTCCCGCAGGGTCATCCAGGCGGCCGCACGGAGCAGCAGTTCTTCGCCAAATTCTTCGGTCAATTGCCGAAAGAGCTGCTCCACATCGAGCCCGGCGGCCGCCTTGAGCGCCTCGGTCTTGACCAGCAAAGGGCAGAAATAGGGCGTTCCGGGCAGATTGTCGTTCACCCGCCAGCGCTGTACCTTGACCACCCGCTCGGCCGACGCGCCCAACATCACATCGCTGTCGATTACATCAGCGTAATTGCCCCCCAAGCGCGCCGGCACCTGCAATTGCCCGCCACTCAACCACTCGTACAGGAAGGCCGCCCGGCGGGCATACTGGCCGGTGGGCTCGGCATTCACCCAAGCTTGCACCGGATCCGGACCAAGCTTGGCAAAGAGTCGGGCCAAAAACTCTAAATGCGGCACTTCATGCCGCAGGTGAAACTGCAGATTGGCCGCAAAATTCGGCGCCGGGCGCATGTTCTCCGGATAGGTTTCCCAACGGAAGCCATCCTCAACCTGACTCGTACGCCGACTACCAACCTGGCTGATCACCGGCAGACGCGCCAGCGGCCTGATCTCGAAGGTCGTGGCCAGCCAGGCCGCCCCAATGGGATCGGCAGGAAAATCATTCACGACAAGGCTCCTTTGCACAACATCAATTCAGCCCGCTCAAAGATGATTCGCAGATGCGCCACGTAATCCAAAACGAGTTTTGCGCGCTTAAAAATGATTAAAAATTAGCACAAGTGCACAAAATTGATTATCCGACAATGCAATCGAGGCGCAAGAAAATCGTCAGCACCTTCTATTCGGGGCAGGGAATCCACTTTCCAGCACGGCCTCAAGCCGTGACGAAGTATCACGACACCTCCCTCGCAAGACCGAAATATCTCAGCCACCCAAGGTTTGCTTTTTTGATTGATAGCGAAAGGCGGGACTGGTTGTACCCCTGTTGGCACCGCATCGGTGTCCGGCCTACGCATGGCCTGGAAATTGACTAAAGGGTGGGGGCAACTTGCCCCCACCCTTACGCCAACTCCTTGTCGCGCAGACGGATTTTCTTGATGTAATCGGCGGGGTTGGCACACTCGTCCTGATACCGTTCTTCCGACGCTCGGATTTTTCCTGGAAGACGACGAGCCTCGTTCATGTAAGAAAACAGTGGTCTGACCCCGTTTTCGCGCCGTTTTCGCGAGACGTTGCTCTTTGGCGTTGAGGCTACCTTGCATCCTGAGTGGCGATGCCAGAAACAGCCATGGACGAAAACAACGGCCTTGTAGCGACGGAAGACGAGGTCCGGCTTGCCTGGGAGGCTGGCGCCGTGCAGCCGATAACGAAGCCCGAGTCCATGCAGGCCCTTGCGAAGCGCAAGCTCAGGCGCGGTGTTCTTGCCCGTGATGCGGGACATCCGTTCCGACCGTTCGGCAGGCGACAGTATGTCGGCCATACGACATCTCCTCAGCACCAGCTCCGCATCGCATCCCTCCACCAAGGTGGCCGGCCAGTAACGGGTCAGCGAACTGTCTGAAGTAGATCAGTGATACGCGACCAGTTGAAGATGAAGCCGCGGCCCGGGTGAAAAACGCGGTTTTTTCTAGGGACAATCAATTCAAGGTTTTTCCAAAACTGTTTTTCGGCCTTGAGAAACTGTCTCGCCGACCCGCGCTCGGCCGCAGCTCCACGTTCTGGATTGCGTTTCAGCAACCCTTTCATTTCGAGATATTCCTCAAGTTGGTCAAGCCAGACTTTTTCTTCAGGAAAGCTGCCACCGAGTGAATCTTGGAATTCGCTGATAGCGTTAAAAAGGATCAGGTGCTTGCCGGTAGTAAGTGCTGCAGTGGCGATCGTGTCCAAGAAGGGGCGGGATGATGAGCCATACAGGGTGCCGATGTGTAGGGCCTCAAGACCTTCCCTAGTCAGGGCTCCGTCTGCCTCGATCCAACCTATGTGGAAAAAGAAATTGCGGTAGTTCTTGTTGACCCCTGTCTTCAATCCAATTGCATAGTGGCGCGTCCCGCCGGCCCAGTGGCTTACTTTCCCTTCTTGGATATCACGCCACAAGTGTTCGAAGGCGCGGTCTCGGATGGTTCCGGTATGGGAGGAAGGAGAACGCATTTCGTCATAGCAGAAGGACAGGTAAAGGAGAGCCTCTTGAGGGCTCATCTCTCGCCATTTGGCGTAAAAGCTATTGTCAAGGTGCGCGAGGCTGGCTGGCGCCGTTGTGCGAGGCGAGAAGAAGTGTGCCTCTGTGAAGGACGGACTTAGCGGCGAGAACCTTGCCGGGTCGTAGCTCAGGACGCCAACTGGTACATGCTCCAAGGTGCCTTGTCGCAGGACGTCGACGACATGGTTGGCAATCTGGTAACCGTCATCGGCGATGTCAGGCAGCACCAAGAGTGCATAGTGAAAATCCTTCGAATAAGCAATTGCTTGTCCCAGCCCCGTCAGATACTCACGCTTAGACTGCAGCGGAGGCTTGAACTCAGCAGCGATCGTTAGCTCGTTTCCGCTATCGACCAGAACGAAGTCGGGGACAGGCCATGCGCGGGAAGCCGTGATATATGCGTTGGAGGAAAAAAGAGTATTCCAAGGCCCAGCACCGTCTCGAAGGCGTCGAACAGCTTCCTGGGCGACAGCGTACGCCAAGACGTCGTGAGTGTTCATACGGCAGTCGCCAAGTCATAGATGTCACGCTTGTAGCCCTGCGACCCGAAGTTCCCTTTGATAGTCTTGACGATGTTGTTTGCAAAGATCTCGGCCAGCAGTGGGGGGACCGCGTTTCCAACCAGGGTGCACTGCTGTTGGCGCGTGCCTACAAACCTCATCCAGTCCGGGAACGTCTGAATGCGAGCGGCCTCACGCACGGTCAAGGTTCGATGGAGAACTGGATGAACCGGAAATGCATTATGGCCGGGGACCATGGTAGTCGCAGGCGCGCTCATGGACAGACGACGATAAACGTGACTGTAGTTCTTGACGTCGTCGGAGCGATAACCTTTTCGAAGATGTTCTGGCAGGCCGTTCTCCGGGAGCCTCCCTCCCTCGGGGATAAGCTTGTATCTCTCGACAACCAGCTCCTTATGGTTCATCGGTGAATGGCTGAACTCGCCGCTACAAGTGGACGGATCCATGAGATCCGTGAGCACGTCGCCCACCGTGACATATCCGCGCTGCCAGGCCTTGGGCGCGGCGAAGTGCTTGGGTTCCGGCCACTGAAACTGCAAGCCTTCGGCCCACGCCACTAGAATGAAGCGTTCGCGCAGCTGTGGAATTCCGTAGTCAGCGCAATTGACGACGCGATACTCGACTTCGTACCCTGCCTTTCGAAGGCGTGCTTCCAACTCGGCCAAGTAGCTTGAATCCCCCCGTTGTGTGGAGGTGAATCCTTTCACGTTCTCAAGGAAAATGACCTTCGGCGAAAGAGCAATCGCCAAGTCGACGTACTTGAGAGATAGTTCGTTTCGCTCATCTTGATCAGGGCGGTGATCTTGAGTATTGACGAACCGTCGCCGGCCAAAGATCGAAAAACCTTGGCAGGGAGGTCCACCAAACACGACATCGACCTTGTGGCCTGCCAACTGGCCTTTGACTTCGTCAAGACTTAATTCGGCAACGTCGGCGCGTACGTGTGGAATTCCCGGAAAGTTGATACTGAGATTCTTCTCAACGCTCTTCTTCATATCGTACGAGGCCAGCACACGCATGCCAGCATTGAGGAAACCGAGCATGAGGCCGCCGATGCCGGAGAAAAAGCTAACCGCCTTGATGTCGGATGGCCTCACCGTTCTTTGCGGCTTGTCTTCATTCGTGGCTAATGAGAGTTGTTGGGACGGACGAGACTGCGGCATTTCACCTTCCATGATCGAGACTTCTCCCGCGATATGGGCCTTAATCGCTTCGCCAAGCCGCTGAGCAAGCAAGACTGGGACTGCATTGCCAACAAGCTTGCATTGTTCTGCCCTTGAACCGTGGAACATGTAGTCATCCGGAAATGTTTGCAGTCTCGCCGCTTCGCGAGGAGACAGACTGCGGTGCTCGATCGGATGTACAGGGAATGCGTTGTTCCCAGGGACCAGAGTTAGAGAGGGGCGCTCACGGTGCAGCCGCTTGTAGGTGTTGCCGAAGTTTTTTCGGCGAATTTCTTCCGGCAGTTCAGCCGGTGGGGGCATGCGGCCGCCTTCCGGTATCAATCGATATCTTGCAATTACTGTTTCACCATGCCGAAGGAACGAGTGATTCCGGGCAATATCCTCGTGCCCGTGCAAGTCTTCAATGGAAGCCCACACCGTAGTGTGTGCCTTTTCTGCCGTCCCGTGGCTAGGCGTGGGCCACTTGAAGGGGGTGTCCAACTTGGTCCCGAAGAAGAAGACCCTTTTCCGGATCTGGGGGACGCCGAAGTCGGCCGCGTTGAGTGTGGTAACCCACACGCGATAGCCGAGTCGCTCGAATGCTTCAACAATTTCTCGCTCGTAGCGCCCGCCATATTGCGTCCTCAAGTAGTTGACGTTCTCCATCAAGAAACATGGAGGAGCAAGCGACTCTACCACCCTGGCGAAGCACCAAAAAAGCCCATTTCGCGGATCTGCAGGGTTTTGATCGCCGATCGTGGAGAACCCCTGGCAGGGGGGGCCTCCGACCACTAGGTCAACCTTCTTTCTGCCGATAGCCTTTTCGATATGCTCTTTACTGAGGCGGCGCACGTCACCCAAGTAGAAGGGGACGTGCGGAAGGTTGTGGTGAAATGTTGCCGCAGCCGAGGGCTCTACGTCAGTTGCGAAGAGCGTGTCGAAGCCAGCCTTGCCGATGCCAAGGGTCATCCCCCCGCCACCTGCGAAAAGCGAAATTGTCGTAAGTTTCTTCATCAGTGGCTTTGATCGCGATCGAATGATTTAGCGGATGAGCGACTCTGAACCAGTCGACGGCGCATGCGCGCCAAAAAGCTGGCCCTGTCGAATTTTTTCCCCATGTTGCTCCACGTACGACCTCATGAAGGCACGTAGGACTTGGGCTGCTGTCGTGTCCAGCGCTTTGCAGGTTTCAATGAAGTCGTGCCTAAGCCTATCGTCCACGCGAATGCGTAGACCAACGTCTTCACTCATGACATCCCCTGGATACACAATGTGTTCATTCTCGGCACACGACGGGCGATTGTCAATGTTCCAGTGATAGCAATCATGAAAATGGCATCACTCCCACCTAGGGCAAGAGTCGGAGACGTACGGCCGCGAGCCGGCATTGGTGGGAGGAATACAGCGGGGCGCTGCAGATGGGGCTCAACGGCCACCACTAATACGACCAGTCGGGCTTGCTAGATTCGTGGACACAGGAATGGGCAGGTATTCGGGCTTATCTGGACGGCACTTGAGGCAATCATGGGCGCCAATGCCACATCCATTTACACCCATTTAACGAGAGGCGCTGGCTTGGGCGGTCAGGCAGCGCAGGCGATGACAAAATGCCGAAGAACGACCGTCGCGGAGGGTTCCATGCAAAGAACGCTATTCCTTGTTCGCCATGCCAAGTCGGATTGGGATGATCCTGCCCTGCCGGATCAGGCGCGGCCGTTGGCCGCCCGCGGCAAGCGGGACGCACCGCTGATGGGAAAACGCTTGGCGAAGCGCCAGGTGAAGCCCGACTTGATCCTGTCGAGTCCGGCGCGTCGCGCCCTGGCGACGGCGGAAATTTTCGCCGACGCGCTCGATTACAAGGCCGGGGACATCGTTGTCGATGAACGGCTGTATGCCACCGAGCCCGAGACCCTGCTGGCGGTTATCGGTGAGCTCGGTGACGAGCTGACGTGCGTGATGCTCTTTGGCCACAACCCCGAGTTGACGGAGCTGGCGCAGCGTTTGTCCGACGAGATTTCCCGGATGCCGACCTGCGCGGTTGCCCAATTCACCTTCGCGGCGACGTCATGGTCGCGCATCGCTGCGGCAAGGCCGGCGAAAGTTGTATTCGACTATCCGAAGCAAACGTAGCGCAAGGCGCCGGGCCGCTACCCGGCATCGCCCTGGGCGCCGATCATGACCGCGGTGATCCGAAAATGCGTATTCCTCCCACCGTCCCGCCGTCAGTAACTAGCGACTAATTACCTGCGAAGGTGCTGCGGTTCGCATGACCGCCATTCGGGTATTGCCCGGAAGCTTGTGACGCCCCCGCGCTGAGCGCGCTGGCTGCTTGGCCTGGGTCCGCACGATCGGCTCGCCGGTCAGGAAGCTTCGCACATTCAGTGCGTCGAGCGTGCGGCGCGGCAGGCTGGTCGCGTTGAGCAGGACGACAATGACAGTTTGGCCGCCGGCCTTGAGGCGCATGATCAGGCAACGTCCGGCCGGGGTCGTGAAGCCGGTCTTCGAGAGCAGGATGTCCCAGCCGTCCAGGCCGACCAGGCGGTTGGTATTGCGGTACTCCAGCGTACGACCCTCGACATCGACGGTCGTCTCGCTGGTCGTCGTGATGCGCTCGATTTCCGGGTACTCCGCTGCGGCGGCCGCCATCTTGGCGAGGTCCTCCGCCGTCGAGCGGTTATTCCACGACAAGCCGGTCGGTTCCTCGATGCGGGTGCGGGTCATACCCAGCTCGTCCACCTTGGCCGCCACCGCCGCGACGAAAGCGTCGACGCCGCCCGGGTAGGCATAGGCGAGCGCCGCCGCCGCATGGTTATCGGACGAGATCAGG
>PHEX01000088.1 GCA_002843005.1 Candidatus Anoxymicrobium japonicum
GATAGGCTGCCACGCGGGTGAAAACCGGCAGTTGGACAGCCCCGGCGCCGCTGGCTGTGCGACCGAAGAGGCGGCCCGGCGCCAGGCGGCCATCGAAGGTCGTCATCACCTCGCGCACCTGGCTTTCTTTTACATACAGTGTAGTGTCCTGGGCCAGGCTCAATTCGCTGCTGAGCCGTTGATAGGCGATTGGGATCATGTCGGCCTGGGCTCTTTCCAAAGCCGGACAGTGAAACGGGATTCTTCTTCGATGAGATCCGGCTCGGTGCCGTTGTGCTCTTTCATGCCACGGATAATCTTGCGCGGCACGCCCAGCCCACTGGCTTCGATGTAACGGTAGTCGCGCAGTACCTCCTTGATCAATTCGTTGCGAGTAGCCCGGTAGCCTAATCGCATCTTTTCGACGGTCACGGTATTGGGAAGGTTGCCGGGGGAGATCACCTCGATGCGATCGGCATAAAGGGATAATTCGATGTCAATGCCGCCGATGGTATAATCACGATGCGCGATGGCGTTGACGATTGCCTCCCGCACCGCTTCCAGAGGGTAGTCCCATCGTTCTTCACGGCGGCCATCTGTCCCGATCCGGGCCTTCATTTGGGTATTACGCCGCACGAAGTCTATTGCCTGCTCTACCAGGCCGGCCTCAACCAGGTCGCCCGCAGTAGAACGGAGCGCCACAATCGGTCCGCGCAACACCGCGCGCTCTTGGGTCGCATAATCCTTCTCCTGCCCCGGGTACGCGACAGCGGAGATGCCGGACTGCGGTAGATAACGGTTGGGACGAACACCGAAGAGGAGCATACCGCCCACAGTCGCCATCATCCGCCCGCGATCCAAGATCATGAACTCTGTGTTGGTCAGGAGTTTTTCCCAATTGCCGGAATCTTCAGAGGCAGGACAATCTTGCTGGCGGATATCTCGAAAGTAGTTTTGCAGACGCCGGATGTCCAGATCAGCGAGACTGCTGCCGGGCACCGGGCGGATGTCATTGTGTAACTGCCCCGAAGCCTGGTAGAGGCGAATCTTCTCTTCCTTGCTGGCTTCGCGCGTCACGGTACCGACGCGGATGAACACGATCCATGCCGAACCCTGTTTGGCCTCATACGGTTTGTCCGGGCTATCGGCCGGCAAGGTAATCACGCCCACCGTCTTTCCGTCATCCATGGATACGACTTCCCAAAAGGGGATGACGGGAGGACGGATGTTATTGCGGCAGATATTCATGACCCACTCTTCTGCATCGGCATTGGAGCGGTTCAAGCCCGATACATCGCCGCTGTCCTCGACACCGAGGAGGATGTAGCCGCCCTCGAAGTTAAGCAAAGCCACGATCCTGGAGGCGAGTTGGTCCGGTCGTACATCATCGCGTTTGAATTCAACTCCCGAGCTCTCCCCGTTACGGATCAACTCGGCTAGTTCGGTCTTGAGCATGTGGCCCTCCTTAGAATCCGTACTTCATCCGCCGCATCTGGAATGCCGCTTCGCCTCCCTCCAGGAGTTCTTCTACCAGATCACGAACCGGTTTGCCGTCAATGGATCCCATATACTCAGTGGGAATCTCGGCATAGCCTTGCCCAGCCTCGCCGGTCGCGCGCAGGCCCAAAATCAACTCCGCATCCCCTAAAACCGGGATATTGGCGTTGTGAGTCGAGAAGATGAACTGACGGCGCCGCTTCTCCTCTTTCATTTTTGGGACAACCCCCTCGGTGACGAAACGATTGTCCAGATCATCCTCAGGCTGGTCAATGAGCAACGGCGCATCCGACTCCAGGAGTAGCAGGAGCAAGACCGCCGTCGCTTTCTGTCCGGTAGAGAGATCGTCAAGGACGCGCCAAACCGGTTCCTGGCCCTCGGCAGCCACGTTCAACTCAATCCGAGTCGTCGTGCGCAGTTCCAGTTCCTCAACATGCATGACCGTTTCTACGGGTGCGGCGACCAGGCGTTCGGCTGCGGAACGTGGAATAGCATACCGTTCGATGAGTGCGCCGGCGCCTTCGCGCCAGGCTTCGGCAAGCGCCTTGAGCGAAAGCACGTCTGGCTTGTGCAGCGTCTCAATGGCTTCAGCCAGCCGGCCACCGACCTCCTCTCGTAACAGGACGTAAAGCGGCTCCCGGTTGCCGGCAAAGGCGACCTGCACCCGGACATGCCTGGTCAACTTACGGCTAACTCTCTTGGCTGCGCGTTCCAACTCGCGGAACTGCGTCGCCAGGAGGTCCTCCCACTCAGCCAGTAGACCGCGGCGATGGTGCTCGAGCTCGTCCAGATCGCGCACCAGGCTTTTTCGTCGCTCGGCCAGCGGTCGCAGATCTTCGATTTGCCTGCGCAGCCGGATGAACTCCTCGCCATCCACATGCGCTTTCTGGAGCTCACGCAGGATTTTCTCGTAGGCGGCCAGCACAGCCTGCTGGCGTTCCTCCCAACGGCTGCGCGTCCTGGATATTCCGTCCGTGGCCGTGTTCAGCGCCTCTTCGATCTTCGTTGCCGCGGCCTGCATCTCGGCGTTCAATTGCTCGAAGACCGGCCGCAAATCCGCCAGTATGGTCTGTCCCGGCAGGTCATCCAAGGCTCGCGGTGAGAGGAAAGTGAGGTCTATCGGCAGTTCGCGGCGCAGTAAATCCAATGGCTCACGGAATGGACTAAGGCGCTCATCGGCGCCGGTCACGACGCGCTCTTCCCGCACCAGGGTGCTTCGCTCTTGCAGACGTTCTTCCAGGCCCGCCTGCTGGAACCTGCGCAAGGTTTCTTCCAGGCCCGGCAGCCGAGCAAGGCGATCGTCTACTGCCTGGATGTCCTTACGCAGGTCGTTGATTTTGGTGCGTGAACCCTCCAGCTTGCGGGCCAGTTCAGCCTTGCGCGGTGGTAAATCGGGATCGCGCTGTGCGAAACGATCCAGCAGGCGCGTGAGCTTCTCCGGGCTCTTGGTCAGTTCAGCGATCTCGTGCTGTCCATAGACCTCGACTCGCGGGACGATTTCTGCCGGAGCCACGTCCAGCAGATCACCTGCCTCGTTACGCACCAGGGCTGGATTGGGAACCGTACGTTCGATGCGATACTCGCACCGTGCTGGGCTGTGGGTGCAGACCAACAGAGATATCTTGGTGCCGCTTCGGAGCACACCACGCACAATTCCTTCATGGGCGCGGCGCGCCTCGTCGCCGAGCGGAGTAAGCCCCAAGACATACCGGATACTTTCCAGAATCGTTGACTTACCCGTCCCGCGACCTCCGATCAGGACGTTGAGGTTCTCATTGAAGTGAATCCCCTGTCCATCGAGGAATCCGCCTTCCCATGCGATGGCCGCCAACTCGATGTGACCTTCCGGAATCGGATCGGTGGCCAGCCGGATGCGTGATTCGGGGTCGAGAAAGGCCTGGCGCAAGCCTTCAACACTCACCTGCGACATCTTGATCCAACAGGAAGAACTGGGCTGCGCCAGGTCGTCCGGACTATTCGCATCTTGAGCGTTGATGACCGTGATCGGGTGGCTTCGCCGGTGCTGCCGGTCCTTATTCTGCAGGATCGGTCGTAGCTCGGCGGGAGCGTCGTCAACCGGTCCGGGCAGAGAGCAGGCTTGCAGATCGGAAGATTTCCATGCCTGAATCCTCGCCTGTCCCTTGAGTGTTCGCAGCAGGCCTCCTTCGCTGGCCACGTGTGCCGCGACACAAATCCCCTGCCACTTGCTGTGCGCACGTTCGAGAAGCTCAAGCGCGTCGAAGTCGCCAATAGGGGATTCCTGATCGTCGTCGTGGACGCCACAGTCACCGAGGAGTCGCTCCAACTGTTCGGCGGAACGGTCCGGGTTGAAGAGACACAGCAAATGTACGCCATCCTTGGTGACGGCCTCGAAACCCGGAAAGACAGCGAGACCGGCCTGCTGAGCTGCAAGACGGAGGCCTTCCGATGTCCGGACCCGATAGTGATCCGTGACGGCGATCACCTCGATGTCGTGTTCCCTACAGGCGGCAATGATTGCCTGATTGTAGGTTGCCTCGTCCGTGAAGGTTCCTGTCTTATTGTGCCGTTTCAGATACTCGAATGGGTTGACCTGCAACGCACATCTGTAAAATCGCGCACCGGATGGGAGCATCCGCGCGCGTTCAAGGGGATCAAGCTCGGCCATGATCATGCTCCATAAGCAGAAGACGTCTCTCGTATCTTAAGCGGATGCGCGGCTGCTTCAACAGATGATCGTAGACAGCCGAGAGTTGGTGGGGAAGGGGATCTACGCGCGATACCGACAAGCCAAAGTAGGGGTCGTATTCGTAGGCGATGCCCAGGGCCAGCGCCTCCAGCCCGAGACGGAGCAGTTTCCCGTCACCGTCGTAGGTGGCCGTGGCGTCAATGATGCTGAGCGTCTGGATGTCACGTGGCGTGAGGGTGACGTTGCGAAAGCGCTCCGAATGCATACCAACCAGGCCGGCCGTCCAGGCGTCACGGCCTGCAGGGCGCACGGTCTCTACCCGCACCGGCTCGCTGAAGAGCGGGCCGGTTAGGATTTGCCCTACACGGATCGGCGGTGATTCGCTCATGCCAGAGCTTGCTCCGGGCTACTACGTCTGCAGGGCGCTACCCTCGTGAACGGCAGCAAAGTGCGCCTATCGCTGGTTGCGAACGCTGGGGGATCAGGATCTTATGCGTACCTTATACCACAACATGACCAAGTAGGCAACATCACCGGAAACGGGGTATGCCATCACCGTAGGGGAAGTCGAAGAAGTGTGTGCTGGGGTGGGTAGGAGCACGAGGCAGGCATGATATTGATGGATGCCCGAGACTTTTCGCACCGCGGAGATGCTGCGCATGAAAATCCGGCTACGCCCTATCTTGCTCACCCTGCTCCTCGCGGCCGCCGTTGTCGCGACGGCCATAACCCAGGCGCCGGCGAGCCAACTCATCACCTTTGCCGACGAAAACGCAACCTGGGACTGGCAGGTCACCTGCCAGGATGCCCTGCAAGCCTGGGTGCAGCAGTCTCCCAATCCCATCCGCACCATCCGGGTGACGCTCACCGACGAGAAGAACCTCGGCGTGTCCACCGTTGGCATCGGCTGTCCCGGCGACAAGGACCAGGCCGCCATCGCCTACGCCGCCTACGCCGCCTGCGACGGCAAGCCGGACCTGGCCTGCCGGGTCGCCATCCAGCACGGCGCGCCGGGCGACGACCTGAATGTCGCCGTCACCGCCGCGATCCCGCACGGTGGCGTTCCCCGCTTCAGTGCCCAAACATAGCATACCCCTCTTTTTCGGGTACAGGGGCATTCTATCCGCACCGGCTGTCTCGGAGACGCCCGGCGCCTC
>PHEX01000089.1 GCA_002843005.1 Candidatus Anoxymicrobium japonicum
ATAGAAGCCTGGGGCATCGCGAAGAGCTTCGCTTTCCTGGAGCAGCCCCAGACCAACGGGGTCGCCGAGCGCTTCCTGCGCACCCTTCAGGAGCAGGCGGTCTACGGACGCGTATTCGACACCATCGAGGAGGTCAGGCAAGCCGTCGCTGATTTCGTGGAACTCTACAACGAGCAGTGGCTCTTAGAAAAGAACGGATATCTAAGCCCCCGCCAGGCGCGGGAAGCCTACTACGCAAGGGAAGTGGAGGCGGTCGCATGAGCCGCAAAGTTGTGTCCAGGGAACCGGGTGCGGTACATTCTTGACCAATGGCTAAAAGTAGGCATAAAAAAAAGACCCTCAAGGTCTTTGTGAATTTTCACTAAAAATTTATTATATCATGCGATTGCGAAAACGCAAACAAACCAGGCAACGGCGCTCACGATGTTTTTCGTCTAAAGCGAGCACTGACAGTTCAGATTTGTGGATTTTGATGGAAAAGGGATGGCACGCCCGCAGGGACTCGAACCCCGAACCTCCCGGTCCGTAGCCGGACGCTCTATCCAATTGAGCTACGGGCGCGTGTTCTGACTTGAATGCGTATATACCAATCAACAACAGGAAAAGAGGACGGCGCCCGATCGAACCAAGCGCCGTCTTTCCTTCTGAACGAGTCTTGCGCTACTGGCTGAAGCCCATTGTGTTGCTTCCGCCAGTGGTGTTACCGTTAAAGTTGAAGTACATCGGGCCAAGCCCCTAAAGTTCTGTAAATTCCCGCAACCGATGCTGCCGTTTTGACCTGATATCATCATCTCGAAGAAAAGCCGCGTCGAGTATGAACAGAAACGGCTCTCCGAGAAAGAAGCTCGAGAACTGGGTCTGGATGCCCTTAAGCTTCAAGGCCACAACTGGGAGCGTGATTCGAAGTCTCTGCTGTTGTCAGGTGACTGTCTAACAGGTAAGCGTGGTTCGCGGCGCGCGGTGACCCCGCCGCGTGTTCTTCAGCCGGCTCCATCCACCAGAGGGCCCTGACGGGCCCGCTGGCGGAGGGAGTGGGATTTGAACCCACGGAACACCTCGCGATGTTCAACGGTTTTCAAGACCGTCGCAATCGTCCACTCTGCCATCCCTCCGTTGATGATTATACGGGGAAATGCCAGCCAATACACGCATACGGGGAAACATCACTCAACAGCGATTATCAATTTTCACAGGTTGACTCTCAATGCTCCTGGCGGTATGTTTCAGTATGTTTGAGATCGGCGCTTATGAGCGGAGGAAGGAAGGAGAGCAATGAAGAAAACATTTTCAACCATGTTGATTGCCCTCGTCATTGTGGCGATATCGGCGATTATGATCGGAGGATGCGGAGTATCTGAGAAAAAAGAAAAAGAGTCGAAGTTAACGGTGCCGGCGACCGCGCCTTCCTCCGTGCCGTCGTCGAGCCAGCAGATGGGTCCTGACGGGAAGCCGGTGAAGACGCTCTCTGATTTCCCCAACGCTCAGGATGGGGCAAACGTCGAGGCCGTAATCAAGACGGACAAAGGTGACATTATCCTGCGGTTCTTCCCGGACGTGGCGCCGGTGACCGTGGCGAGCTTTATCAACCTCGCGAGGACGGGCTTTTACAACGGAACAGCGTTCCACAGGGTGGAGCCCGGCTTTGTGATCCAGGGTGGAGATCCAAAGAGCAAGGATCCTAACGCGCCGGATGTCGGCACAGGCGGGCCCGGTTACTATCTGCCCGCGGAGTTCAACAGCCGCCCGCACAAGACAGGCACGCTCTCGATGGCCCGTTCACAAAGTCCCACTTCAGGCGGCAGCCAGTTTTTCATATGCCTGGCGGACACCCCTTCGCTCGACGGCCAGTACACCGTGTTCGGCGAAGTTGTCTCGGGCATGGACGTGGTCAATCAGGTCACGCCTGGCACGCGGATGAATGAGGTCGTCATCAAGCCCAGAACTCAGTAGATCCGCTCCGCTTGACAGGGACTTGCTTGATCTGCTATTATGAGTTTGCTTGCTTAGCTAGTGAGGAGCAGGCCAATTAACAAGGGAGAGGGTGTCGCGTCAGGCTTCGGCCACGGCGCGACGCTTAATTTTTGGCCCGTTGCTTCCGATGCCGTTCATCCTTTCATGGGCGCGGGAGTGGCAAGTCTCTAACTGTTTTCTTCGACAAACTTCGCGAACGAGCGGTCGTACGTCCGTTCGGCATCCGTTGAGAACGCGCACGCCGGGAGTTGCTTCATCGAGATGTGATAGCGCACACACTCACAGCACCGTCCTTTCCGGGCGCACGGTTCGTACGTGCAGTTGCAGAACGAGAAGTTGGCGTCACTGTTCGGGCAATCCAACGTAATTCTCCTTTGTTAGAGGGCCGCGCTGTTCAAGAGCTCCGGCCCTTCCCTTCCCAGCTTGAAGAGCTTTATGTCGTTGTCCACTTCGATCCACGTCTTCACGGGGATACTTTTATCGGGTGAGCGCGTCCAGGAACCCGTGTTGGCGATTGTCGTATCCGCGTCAGGCAACTTGCCGAGTCCCGGCCTGTGCGTGTGCCCAAAGATGAATCCCGCGGGATGAGGATGCCCCAGTTGCGGCAGCAACTGTTCTATTTCCTTGTAGCTTTCTTTAACAAGCGAATCGCGCAACGGCGACTCGCGCAGGCGATTTGAGTGGAGGAGCCTTTCGAAGAAACTGATGACGTGATAGAAACGCAGGCCTTCGTTAACCAGCTCGGGAACCCACGGCCACATGGACATGGCGCCGCAGAATGGGATGTTCGCCATTTCAATATCGTGAAGTGACGCTTTTTTCCTTCTGCGCCTGATTATGTATCGCCCCAGCCAGAAAGTGCGCGCCCATCCGTACGAGGTCGCGTAGAAGTCCAGGTGGTGGCCGTGCGTGAAGATGACGTCCTTCCCGTTCACCCGCCGTGAGACGAAGGGGTAGGTCATCGGGAAATGGATTCTGGATCCTGGATGGGCAAGACCGCTCAGGATGGTGTCGCCGTACGAGCGAGCCGGCATGAACTTCGGCACGGTGAGGTTTCCCTGCATGACCCTCACGTCTATCTCGAGACGAAACGCGTCAAGGAACATCTGGTGGTCATGGTTACCCGGGATGTACATGACCTTCTCCACGTTTTCAAGCAGGGACAGGCTATGGAAAAAATATCTTGCATGTTTGAGCGCCGGAACTAATGTCTTCATCCAGAGATCCACTATGTCGCCGAGCAAAATCAGTTCCGCGATAGCGCCGCGTCCGGAGAGAACTTCCATGAATCGATCCACCAGTCGCTCATCGTTGAGCAACTGCGATTTGTCCCCGAAGTGGGTATCCGATATCGCGATAATCTTCCCGTTGCGCTCGCTGCTGTTCGGCTTCGTCATTTGGATATGATACCAACAATTAGGGGTCAGGCGCCGTCCACATTTACTGCGTAGAAGGGTCTGGCAACGTCTACCGCTTTAGTGGTAGACGGCGCCTGACCCTGTCGAAATCAATCGCGCAAGCGGTAGACGGCGCCTGACCCTTGCTGGTTCGGGTTGTAGCGAATCAAATTTTCGTCCGCGCTTCTTTCTTTTGTCGGCGCATCGTAGTACAATGTGCTTGTATTGGTTCTTGCCCTCTCCATCATGCGGCTTTCAACAGCCGGAAAGAGGTGGCCTATGTCTTCCACTTGCTCGAACCCCGGAAATCGCGGCGACCGCGCGAGAGCGTTGCTAACCGCGGATGGCGCGTCCTCACTCCAGGATATCGACCTGCTCGCCTTGCTGATTGGCGCGGGCGGGGTGGGGCGCGACACGATCGTGATATCGCGCGAGTTGATCGACAGGTTCGGAGGACTGGAGGCGCTCCGCGACGCGTCCTGCGTGGAGCTCGTCAAGGTAAAAGGCGTCGGGCGGGCGAAAGCAGCCGCGATTATCGCTGGCCTCGAGCTGGGCAGGCGCTCTCTCGCCGGCGCCGTTCCCGGCGCGCGGCTGGGCTCGAGCTCGGACGTTTACAACGCTTTCTGGCCGGACATGGCGTGTGAGCGCACAGAGGTGTTCAGTTGCGCGATGGTTGACGCCAAACTCCGGCTCATGAGAACAGAGGTGATATCGAAAGGCACTCTCACCGCCAGCATCGTCCATCCACGCGAGTCTTTCCGTCCGGCTGTCCGCAACGCGGCGTCGGGGGTAATCTTTGCCCACAATCACCCAAGCGGGGACCCTGTGCCCTCAGACGAAGACAGGCGCATAACCGGCAGGCTCGAGGAAGTTGGCGGCATCCTCGGCATTCCGATGCTGGACCACGTTATCGTAGGTTGCGCGGGAGCGTACTATAGCTTCGCTGACGCCGGTGACCTCGAGGCGCATTCCGCCGGTTACCGTGGCATGGTGTTGCGTTGATGGCGCGCCTGGTCAACGTCACTCGCGGCGCGGTTCTTGCAACCGATGCCCATTTCGCGATGACCGGTCGCGAACGCCGGCGCGGCCTCCTGGGCCGCGATTCCATGAACGCTGGAGAGGCGATGCTCTTCCCGCGGCGCCGACAGGTTCACACGTTCGGGATGCGCTTCGAGATAGATGTTCTGTTCCTCGACAGGGCCGGCAAGGCGCTCCGGTGCGTTCACAACATGAAGTCCTGGCGTCTCTCTCCGTGGGCGCTCCGCGCGCGCGCCACCATCGAGTTGCCCGCGGGCACACTGGGCAGGAGCGGGACAGAGGTTTCTGACATCATCCAAATTGGACATTGACCTCGGAACGTCGAGCGCGGTCATGGAACTGCTTTACCAGACCAGACTCTCCGGGTCAGCCGGATTCTCGTTGGTGACGATATTTGATATCTCGCCGCTGTGAAGGTGGACGACCTTGTTGGCGATTTGCGCGATTGCGGAGTTGTGCGTGACCATCATGAAATTGCAATTCTCCTGCACGGCTATGTCGCGCATGAGCCTGAGGATCATAATTCCCGTGTCATAGTCCAACTCGCCCGTGGGCTCGTCGCAAAGCACGATCGGCGGTCGCTTGGCAAGCGCTCTCGCGATGGCGACCCTCTGCTGTTCGCCGCCAGATAACTGGCTTGGGAAGTGATTTGCGCGGTCACCGAGGCCGACTTGCTCGAGAATGTCGAGCGCATTGGTTCGCTTCTCTTTTTGCACCAGGTCGAGCGCGAACTCGACGTTCTCGCGCGCGGTCAGTGTCGGTATCAAGTTGAAGAACTGAAAAATAAATCCGACGGTGTTGCGGCGGAACCTGGTGAGCTCCTTCTCATTAAAGGTGGAGATGTCGTGACCGCCAACAACGATCTTGCCGCTGGTGGGCGAGTCGATGCCGCCAATGCAGTTCAGCATGGTGGTCTTGCCTGAACCGCTGGGCCCAAGGGCAACGAGAAACTCGCCTTTTTTTGCGATCAGGTCAGCTTCTTTGAGGGCTTTCACCTCGACCTCGCCCATCTGGTAAGTCTTGGACACTTTCTCCAGCAGCACTGTTACGTTGTTGTCCAATCCGTTTCCTTTCCTCAAATCTTCCATCCCTATGTTATACATAGGGGTCACCTGTAAGAAGCCCAAGTCAAGACACACCTCTCCTTGATCCCCGCTCGCGGGGATGTCAAATTCGTCTTGACTTGGGAGGAGACCCC
>PHEX01000090.1 GCA_002843005.1 Candidatus Anoxymicrobium japonicum
CGCTGTAATACTGAGTCTGATGGCGTGGTGTCAAAGCTGAAACACCGTGCGCCGAGCGGCGCGTGGGGTGGTTCGAATCCCACCCCCTCCGCCAGCGGAAGGAATAGAAAACGCAACAAAGGGGGCCTGACCCCAGGTGTTGCGTTTTTCCCCCTCCGCCAGGGGCCAGGCCTTCACTGGACGGTTATATTGGCAAATACACCTTCAGCCCACGCAAGAAAGCGCGAGGCGTTCTTAACAGCATTCCTTGCCTCGCTCTCCCGGAACATTCGCTCCTCGTATTCAATAAGGTTTTTCTTGGCGACCAGGCGCTTGAGCTGTAATGTTGCGCTTTTCACTCCAGAAACTACAACCAGGGACTCGAGTA
Organism: Candidatus Anoxymicrobium japonicum; assembly: GCA_002843005.1. NCBI lineage: Bacteria > Bacillati > Actinomycetota > Candidatus Geothermincolia > Candidatus Geothermincolales > Candidatus Anoxymicrobiaceae > Candidatus Anoxymicrobium > Candidatus Anoxymicrobium japonicum. The sequence continues at coordinate 368 of PHEX01000090.1, forward strand.
GTGCTATTGAATCGTCGTGCTTCGAACTCGTCGGGCGAATGCCTTTGGTCAACACCAGAACAGCGTCATTAGCGGAAATGGCGCAATGAACCGCGTTCAGGCCGGTAGCATCCCAATCGTCTTTGCCAAGTGACTCGATCATTGCTCTCGAAAACTGCTGAGACTTACCGAAATAATTAATGGCGGCGGATTTACTTACATCCCGAGTCGATATCTTTTTCGTCACTCAGCATCTCCCACAAATTGTACGTTCATATATCACCTTGCTTTCCCTCGGGATGTCCTTCCAGAAGCCTTTTTTGCTTTTAACCTTTTTCGTATATTCGCTTTCTGTTACGAAGACGGTAGACACAGGACATCCGAGTCTCCGTCCCGCGTCCAAGTCAATCTCGGCTATGACTTCTTCCAACTCGTCTATATCAACTCCATCGGTGAGTGTGAGAAGGAGGTCAACGTCGCTATCTGATTTTTCTTCCCCTCTTGCGACACTTCCAAACAGCCTGATTGAAACAATCTTAGCGCCCAGTCTGTCCGCGAACATCTCTGCCAATTCAGCGAGAAGGTTGCTTTCCCAATCGAAGATCGGCGCGAGCACGCCGTCAATCGCGGAGTTTTTATCATTAAGTTGATACAGATCGGTCTTTCCGGCTCGCTGTCGCAAGATAAGTCCTGCGGCCTCAAGTTCCCTGAGATTAGATATCGTGTGAGTAGGTGAGAAACCGACCATTCTTGAGATCTCTCGTCCGGAAAACAGACCACGGGTGCGAAAGAGGAGACGAAGTATCCCGATCTTTATTTTGCTTCCCAAAATGTCTTCGACGGCACCGTGTAACTTCATATCATCATTATGTCCTAAATGGTGGACAGCTGTCAATTATAATGGACAAATGTCCTATCTACCGCACAAACTCCGATCCGCTATGTCGGGAGCATCTGCAAACGCGCTACAACCCGACATTTTGTCCAACGTGTGCTCCACGAGTTCAAATCCCACTCCCTGTGCCGTTGACGATAGCCGTTGACGATGTTCTAAGGGAACTGGCGGATGTGCCTGTGACAGAAGACCTGTATGGACTGCTCAATCTGTTAGCCGATTAGAATCTAATTAAAATCTGTGGCCAAGCATGGCCTGCGCGTTCTTGCCCAGTATGCCTTCCAGAGCGTCGGGCCGCAGCCCCGCCTGATCCAGCTCGTCTAAGTGCCTGCGCATCCGTAGCAGCGGGTAATCCGTCCCGAAGAGGATGCGACCGCTCCCCGCAATGTCGAGCGCGATCTTGTAAACGTCAGGCTTGTAGAGGAATGGCGATGCCGCTGTATCGTAATAGACCGAAGACGCGACCCTGGCGACCTCGGGCATCAGCTCGTAGAAACAGAGCCCGCCGCCCCAGTGAGCCAGAACCGTCGTCACATCACCAAACTTCTCGAGAAACCGATAGACCGCCGCCGGCGTGGTGGGAGTCTTGCCGGGGTAGAAGTGGCCTACATCCTCGTTCGCGTGCAGGAGCAGAAACAAATCGGCGTCCGAGACAGCGCCGACAAGGCGACCCATCGTGCCGGGGTCGTCAAGCCTGAACCCCTGCGCGTCGGCCGATATCTCGCCGACGCCTTTCAGACCTCCTGCAAAAGCCCTCTCGAGCTCCGCGTCGCACGCCTTCCCCGCCACCGGGTTCCCGATTGCCAGGCCCACCAGCCTCTCGGGGAACGCTGCTACCGCCTCCATCATGTAGGTGTTATGCCGGCGGCACATGTCGATGCTCCGCCACGGGAAGCCGCAGGCGATCGAAATATCCACCCCGGCCTCGTCCATCTCCTCGATGAGAGCTTCAAAGGTGACCATCCTGGCTTTGGGGTTCCCGTATATAGAGTCGAATGACGAGTCGCGCTTGGCGAACATCTCGCGCCGCTCTATGACGTCAGGCGGAAAGATATGAGTGTGCGTATCGATTATCACGGAAGGCTCCTTGTTTCCAACGGCTCACAGAAGGGAACTTTATCACATAGCTGTCCTGAAAAAACGCATAATGGGGTCAAACCAAAATATGCGTTTTGCAATAGATAAATGGGAGAACGGTGCGTATAAAAAACGCATATTTTGGTTTGACCCCATTATGCGTTTTGGTGACATTTCTCACCGGATAGGAATATCATTTGCTTATGGTGGCACCGTCAAAGGAGGTTGCATGGAGGCCGAGCGGGAAAAGATCCTCGTAGTCGATGACGAAGAGCACATAGTCGAGCTGGTCGAGCTGTACCTCGGCAAGGAGGGATATAAAGTTTTGCGCGCGTTTGATGGCGACACCGCGATCGAGATGTTCGCGGCGGAAAAGCCTGACCTGCTGGTGTTGGATATAATGCTGCCCGGGAAAGACGGCCTGGATGTCTTGCGCGAGATCCGCAAGAATTCACAGACGCCGGTTATCATGCTTACCGCTCGCGAGGCCGAGATAGACAGGGTGGTCGGGCTGGAGCTTGGCGCGGATGACTACCTGACAAAACCGTTCAGCCCTCGCGAGCTCGTGGCGCGGGTGAAAGCGGTTCTGCGCCGCTCGAAGCAACTGGATAGCCGGGACGAGGAACTCCTGGATCGCGCGCCGGCGTCACCATCGACGCGCGTCGGCGGAGCGTCGAAGTCGAAGGCGCTGGCGACGTCGGGCTGACCGCCAAAGAGTTTGATCTTCTGTACGCGCTCGCGGCAAACCCCGGAATCGTTCTCACCCGCGAGCGGCTCATGGAGAAAGTTTGGGGATACGAGTACATCGGCGACACGCGCGCGGTTGATGTGTACATACGTCACCTTCGAGAGAAGCTCGCGGACGACGCGGACCGGCCCCGTTTTATCGAGACGGTAAGAGGCGTCGGTTATCGTTTCAAAGGCGCGTAGACAAGGTGTTCAGAACTCTTCGAGGGCGGGTCATTGCCACGTACTTTGTAGTCGTCGTCATCTCGCTTCTTCTCGCGAGCTTGTTCTTTCTGTTCTTTCTGTCCCGCTATACCCGTGACCGAGAACGCAAGGATCTGATCCGAGAAGTCATCGCTATAGCGAAACATGTCAAAAAACTGAGCGATGGCCAACCCGCATCGCCAGTCCGGGCCCGGCAGGCAAACCCCGACAGCGGCGTGGTGCTCAAAATACTTAACGCGGAGTCGGAGATATCAAAGGTGAAACTGTTGCTCATCGCGTCCGACGGTACGGTCATTGTCGAGTCGAAGGCCCGCCCCGTTTTCGGCAATCGCGCCATAAAGATGCCGGAGGGCATCTTCAGCGAGACCGGCCCGCGCATCACCGAGCGCTACTTCAAGCGGTTCGGAAAGAACTATCTCTTTGCGACTGCCCCGAGTTTTATGGACAGTAGCCCGGTTTTCCTGATGGCTATCAAGCCTGTGGAGGAAATCGGGTTGGTGGCGGGCGCTCTCGTAGGCTACGTGGCCGTGGCCGGCTTGATTGCCATGGGGATATCGATGCTACTGGCGCTCTACCTCTCCGGCGCGTTGAGCAGGCCTATCAGAGAGGCCACGGCCGCGGCGCGAAAGATGTCCGCCGGGGATTACTCCGCCGAAGTGCCGGTGCGCGGCTCTGACGAGACCGCTGAGCTCGCACGCGACTTCAACATGATGGCCGAAAGAGTGCGCGCCGCGTATGAGCTTCAACGGGAGTTCGTGGGGAACGTCTCGCACGAGCTGCGCACCCCGCTGACGAGCATAGAAGGTTTCAGCCAGGCTCTTCTCGACGGCGTGACCAAAAGCGAGAGTGAGCGGAATCGCTCGCTCGAGATAATCAATCAGGAGAGCAAACGGCTCGTGCGTGTTCTGCGCGACATGCTGCTGCTGTCGCAGATTGACGCGGGCGGCTTGCGGTCGGAAAAGAGGCAGGTCGATCTGGTTGATCTGATGCGCAAGCTCGAAAACGTCTACGGCATGCGCGCCGAGAGTGACGGACAGGTGTTTCGGGTGGATCCGCCCGCGGAAGGGCTCACGATTTTCACGGACGCGGACCGCCTGGAGCGCATCCTGACCAACCTGCTTGACAACGCATTCAAGTACACAAACGCGAATGACACCGTTACGCTGTCCGCGGGCGTTTCAGATACGCATGTTCAGATATCCGTGGCGGACAGCGGGCCTGGAATCCCGCCGGACGCGCTCGCGAACATATTTGACAGGTTTTACCGCGTCGACAAGTCGCGCTCGTTGAAGCACAGTGGCGCTGGTCTCGGACTTTCAATATGCAAAGAGCTCGCGGGAACTCTTGGCGGCGACATAAAAGTCTGGAGCCTGCTCGGACACGGAACGACCTTCACGGTTACTTTGCCGATCTCGTAGAATTGTGCGTGCCGCGCAAGCGCGACCGATGCTTTGAAGATTATGATCTTCTCCCCTTTAGACGGCGGGAGGATTAAGGTGGGGGGCGAGGTACCCCCCTGACAAGGGGGGCTAGGGGGGTTCTGCCCCAACC
>PHEX01000091.1 GCA_002843005.1 Candidatus Anoxymicrobium japonicum
GAGTGCGAGATCGAGGGCGCGCGCGTAACGGACGCCGCCGTACGTCGTGTCGCGAGCCCTCGCAACGTTGAGCTGGCATTTAAGGGGGTGACACCCGTCAGGGGAGCCGACATCGCTTCTCACATCTGCGCGCGCTCAGGCGTCCACCATGCCGCCGCTTTCTGCGAGGCGGTTGAGGATGCTCTGGGCGTAACGGTTCTCGAGGAGCAAGCCGCCCTGCGGGTGGTGATTCTGGAATGGGCGCGTATCGCTTCGCACCTCGAGGTCGTGTCGGATGTCGCCCGCGCGCTGGAGGATGACCTCGCATGCGGCCCGCCGCGACGCTACGTTGCGCAGATACGCTCCACTTTTGACGGGCTCTTCTCCAACCCGTTCGCTTTCGGCGCGGTCGTCCCCGGTGGCGTTGAGATCCGGGGCGGCCCGGGCGCATTTGATTCACTCGACGAAATGGCGCCGGGGTTGGCCCGCAATACGCGGTTCTGGGCCCGCAAGCTCGGGTTGTCAAAGGCCAGGTTGTCCGATGGACGACTCGCACACGGAGCGCTTCCCGAAGACCATCCGCCCGCCACGGCCTTCAGGGCTTGCGGCAGCAAGTTGGACTTTCGGGCAGGAGAAGAGGCCCGCGGTTTCTATCACGAGCTCGGGTACAGGCCCGTCGTTCGGGAAGGCGGCGCCGCGCTCGACAGGGTGCTGCTGCTGCTCGGTGAGGTCGATGCGTCTCTTGCGCTGATCGAGAAAGCGAAGAAGGCGGCGAGCGCCTGCGCCGGGGGACCTACACCGGTAGTTATGAGAAAAAGCAGTGGCGTTGGCGCGTGTGAGTCGCCGCACGGGGGGATCGAGTACAGGGTCTTCCTCGGCGCCGAGGGGAAGATATTGCGGGTCAGGATCGCCAGCGCGGCCGATGTGGTGGTCGGCCTGGCGGGGCAAGCGCTCGCTGGCGTGCCGTTCGAGGACGCCGCCCCTGCGTTGACATCTCTAAACCTGTGCGCGTCTTGCGCGAACGCATAATGGGGTCAAACCAAAATATGCGTTTTGTAACAGATAAATGAGGGAGCGCCCATAAAAATGCATATTTTGGTTTGACCCCATTATGCGTTCGAAGGAGGCTGAAATGAAACGTGATCGAATGATAAAGCTCGCGCGAGGCGAGGGTAAAGTGGATCTGCTGTTGACCAACTGCATGCTGGTAAACGTCCTTTCCGGCGCCGTTCACCCGGCATCGGTTGCCGTGTCAGGCGGCGTCATCGCAGGCATCGACCGCGGTTACGCGGCCAGGGAGACTATCGACCTGGGCGGCATGTATCTCGCTCCCGGGTTGATGGACGCGCACATTCACCTGGAGAGTTCTATGCTGACCGTCCCGGAGTTCGCCCGCGTTGTCGTTCCACACGGCACGACCACGGTAGTTACCGACTGCCACGAGATCGCGAACGTCATGGGAGCGATCGGCGTCAGGTACATGATCGAATCGTCGCGCTCGGTTCCGCTCAACGTCTTCGTGATGCTTCCGTCCTGCGTGCCGGCGACCCCGCTGGAGACGTCGGGGGCGGTTCTCGACGCGCGGGATCTGGAGGCGCTCAAGGGCGAGCCTGGCGTGATAGGGCTTGGCGAACTCATGAATTTCCCGGGCACGATAGCCGGTGACCCCGGCGTGCTCGCGAAGCTCGATCTGTTCGAAGGGATGCCCATCGACGGGCATGCGCCCGGACTCTCTGGCATGAACCTGTCCGCCTACATCGCCGCGAGCCCCGATTCCGACCACGAGTGCGTCACGGTTGCCGAGGCCGAAGAGAAGCTTCAGAAAGGGATGTACGTGTTTCTAAGGCAGGGGACGGGCGCGAAGAATCTCCTCGACCTTTTGCCGGTGGCCAACGCGTCTAACAGCAGGCGGTGTTGCCTGTGTGTCGATGACCGTCATCCCGCGGAGTTGCTTGCGTCAGGCCACATCGACTCGTTGCTCAAGCTGGCCGTAGGCGCCGGGGTTCCGGCGATGACGGCGATTCAGATGGCCACGCTGAACACGGCGCGCAGGTTCCGCCTGCCGTCGCTGGGCGCTCTTGCGCCGGGATATCGCGCGGACATGGTCGTCTTCGACGACCTCAAAACGCTGGACGTCAGGATGGTCTTCAAGGACGGGAAGATGGTTGCATCCGCTGGCGCGCTCGATGTCGAGATCGGCAAAGCGCCCGCGCCGGGCTCGAGTTTCCACGTCGCGGAATTTGGGCTCGATCGCCTGAGGCTGTCGGGAAAGGGCAATGCAAGGGTCATCGGTATCGTGCCGGGGCAGATCGTGACGGAGTCACTGGTGGCTGATGTCCAGTTCGAAGGAGGGGTAGCCGTGCCGGATGTGGCGCGCGATATTTTGAAGATCGCGGTTGTAGAGCGTCACAAGGGCACCGGCAACGTCGGCGTGGCTTTCGTGCGCGGCTTTGGACTCAAGTCGGGCGCGCTGGCATCGAGCGTAGCGCACGACTCGCACAACATCGTCGTGGTCGGTTGCAGTGATGATGACATGGCGGTCGCTGTAGAAAAAGTCATCGAGATGGGCGGCGGGCAGGTCGTGGTGGCCGGCGGCGATGTAAAAGCCTCGCTGGCGCTTCCATTAGCGGGGCTGATGTCACCACTCCCCGCGGCGGACGTGGCCGCACAAGTGGAGGGCCTCAACACGCAGGCCGCAGACCTCGGGTGTGGGCTTCAAGACCCCTTCATGACAATGAGCTTCCTGGCTCTGCCGGTCATCCCATCACTCAAGCTGACTGACAGAGGGCTCGTAAACGTCGAAACTTTCGACTTTGTAAGCCCGTTCATCTAAAAACGCATAATGGGGTCAAACCAAAATATGCGTTTTGTAACAGATAAATGAGGGAGCGCCCATAAAAATGCATATTTTGGTTTGACCCCATTATGCGTTTTTTGCGTCAGTCGGGCGGGAACGCCAGCAGGTCATCGCGCTCCATCTCGGCCAGTACGATGCGGTAGTTTTTGTAGATAGGTTTGATTACCGACAGCAAGCGCATTGCCTTTGGAAGCGGACCTTTCACCTTTATCTGGCCGCGGGTTATAGCGGACATCACGGGTAGCTTCTGCATCCAGAACAGGTGCGAGGTCAGGGCGTGCATGTTCATTGTGATTTCCGGGATAAGGCCGGTGTCCCCGGTGATGATCTCGACAGGGTCTTTTGTGCAGTCGATAGTCACCCGTGGAACGACGTCAGGGGTTCAGCGCTCATCGTCGTGAAATTCGAACTGGATGATCAGGTTTGAAGCGCGTAACTTGGTCGCCAGCGCCGGGTCGGAAAACGTTATTTTCCCCAGCCTCATTCCAATTTCGTACACTTCGGCGGGCGTCACATCGGGACGATCTTCCATTTTCCACTTTGGCATGGTTCGCTCCTTTCTGCGCAATTCGAGGAATTAGCGCACTCGCATTAATATTATTAGCACAGAAGGGGCAACACAAACAGGAAAATCACTTGCCTGTTGTGTTGAAAAGGAGGCCCCGCGTGACTTCGCCAAATACTTACTGTTAGACAGCGGGCTGGAGCGTTTACAAATTATGAAGCATTTTCGAAAGAAAAAAGACGAAGGCGAGCAACCTTACGCCGGACAGGCAGCCGACGACGGGGCGCCACAGGATAGCGGGATAAGTGGTGACGCCGGCGCCGACTTCTTTGATCTGCCTTCCGATCAAGTTGCCGATCACAAGCCTTCCGGCATCGTTGTTGCTGAAAATCTGTCCCTGAAATTGAAGCCTTTGTTGAAGACTCTTGTCCCTGTGGTTGTCGCGGGTGTTTTGATTGCCGGGATCGCGCTTGTCTGGCCTTCGTCAACAGCGCGCATGCCTGGCCTTGCGGGAAGAACCCTCACAGAAGCCATGGATGCTGCCAGAGTTGCCGGTTTTGTTCCATGCGTGAATGAGTGGAAATACTCAGAGCGTCACTCAGACGGGATAGTGCTCGCACAGAAACCCGGGGCTATGCGCACGGTCAAGAAAGGGGCGTCTGTGAAGATGACCGTAAGCAAGGGGCCGCGGCCGGAGGAGGGGCTGGCGCCCGGCGAGAACGTGAGCGAGCAGCCAAAGGAGACCCCCGCCGGACCTTATTCCGGCACGTGCATCTGCGTTGACGCTGGAAACCAGTTGTCACCCGGCGAGGACGAGTGGTCGGATCCCGGCATGACTCGAAAGAACTCGCCGGAGGATCAAATTCGTGGCGTGACATCGTCCAACCCGGAGTATTCGATAAACCTTGATATCGCCATGAAGCTCAAGAACCTTCTCGAAAAAGATGGGATGAAAGTCGTAATGACGAGGGAGTCGAACGACGTCGAGTTGTCGAACGTCAACAGGGCGGAGATCGCGAACAACGCGCGGGCGGATCTTTTTCTGCGGATTCATTGCGGCTCTTCGACAGACTCGTCCCGGCAAGGCGTAGAAACACTCTACCCGGACAGGAACAATTGGACCCAGTCGTTCTACGAGAAAAGCAAGGCCGCCGCGCTCTTCATACAGGCCGAACTCTTAAAGACGTGCGGCGCCGAAGACCTCGGCGCTGTTGTGAACCACGACCTCTCCGCATTTAACTGGTCCAAGACGCCGGTGGCGCAAGCCGAGCCAGGGCTCCTCTCAAACCCGCGCGATGATTCGCTCCTGTCGCAGGACGATTTCCGCTGGAAAGTCGCGTGGGGCCTGCGCAACGGGATAGTAAAGTACCTGGCGAACCATTAGCCTTTGCGGCACACAGTGCAGGGTTTGCTATTGGGGGATAAATATACCTAAAAATAAAATACGTATTGTGGTGTTCTTATTCAGAGGCAAACATGAATAAAGAAACCGCCAAGAGGGCTGAAGAAATTTTCAAACAGTACTGTGGGATGATGGCAACAAAAGAAGTCATCGCGGCCGGCATCCACCCGCGTACTCTATACGCCATGCGTGATGAGGGCCTGCTCGAGAGAGTAAGTCGCGGTCGTTACCGGCTATCTTCGATGCCTGGACTGTCAAATCCAGATCTCGTCACGGTTGCGACCCGCATCCCCAGGGGAGTTGTCTGCCTCATCTCGGCCCTCGCTTTTCACAGACTTACCGACGAAATCCCACATCAGGTATATGTCGCTCTCTCCCCCGGAACAGAGAAGCCGCGGATCGAGTATCCACCGGTTCGAATCGTCTGGTTCTCGGACGAAGCCTTCATGAAAGGCATTGAGAAACACGACATAGATGGCGTGGAAGTACATATTTACGGGCCGGCCAAGACTGTCGCAGACTGTTTTAAATTTAGGAAGAAGCTGGGTCTGGACGTAGCGCTTGAAGCGCTCAAGGCGTACCGAAATCAGCCTGGTTTCAACCTCGAGGAACTAATGAGGTACGCGAAAATCCGCAAGGTTGAAAAAGTCATGAGACCCTACCTGGAAGCACTGATATGAAGAAACGCGACATCAAGAACATGTCAGCCTCCGTTCACAGGCGGCTGCTGAACAGGGCACGGGAGGAATACAGGCCATTTGACGAGCTGGTTAGAGTTCCTGGTAGTGGTGTACGAAGGTAGAGCAAGCAAGGGGGGTTGCCCGTGGATGGAGCGGAGGGCGTAGCCCGAAGCGAAATCCACGGGCTCGCGCCCGGCGGGTAGCCCCTCGCAATAGAGCGACCATCGTGCCATCCTTCTCTCGACAGAATGTTGTAGACAAGAGAAAGGAGAAGCTCGATGGTCAACAATACTATGGACCTGATGGACTGGTTACGCAAGCAGGTGGAGGAAGCCGACTCTGATTTCCTTCGTGAGGCGGTCAACTACCTTGCGGGATTGTTGATGCCCCCTTTGATACTTTTAACTTCTGGTGGACTTCTGGTGGGCGTTAGGGGAGGTTAGAGTCGATCGCAAGAAAGCACGAACGAATACTTGTGATAAAATTGGTGTCATCAACCTTTTGCTGAATTATGGTAACTATTAAATTATGACCAATGCTCTCGAATAGTGGGGTTAAACAAACAAGCATGAGAGCAAAGATAGACATCCCTAAAGACAAGATCGCGGAATTCTGCAGACTCAACCACATTCGCCGTCTGGCACTGTTCGGATCAGTGCTACGTGATGATTTCACGCCCGAAAGCGACGTGGATGTATTGGTGGAGTTCGAGCCAGGGACGCGGGTGGGGTTGCGATTTTTTAGCATGGAGCAGGAGTTGGTCGAAATTCTCGGGCGAAAGGTGGACTTGAACACCCCGGGATTTTTGAGTAAATACTTCCGGGACAAGATTATTGCAGAGGCGGAGGCGCTCTATGACGCGGCATGACGATGACATAGGACTGCGACATATGCTGGATTACTCCCGAAGGGCGCTTGCCATGATTGAGGGACGCTCACGTGAAGAATTGAACACAGACGAGATGCTTTGCCTTGCTTTGACGCGTCTGATGGAGATTGTCGGCGAAGCCGCCACCCGCATTTCCCGGGCAGGCCAGGAGAGGCATGAACGGATTCCATGGGCGCAGATCGTCGGTTTACGCAATCGGCTGATTCACGGCTACGATGCCGTGGATTTGGACATTCTCTGGGATATCGTTCAACAAGATCTGCCACCGCTGATCGCCGAGTTGCAGGAGATTGTGGAGGAGCCCTAGCCGATGGCCCGAGTGCGCAACGGCAAGGCGGAATACGTGAAGCTCGAGTAGCAGTTAGCGTTGCTGGCCGGGTTCAAATCACGGAATGTCTGGTGGATGGAGTGGGATTCGAACTCACGGAACATCTCACGGCGCTCAACATTTTTCAAGTTCTAAGTCGTTTGTGTTGTCCAGTCTGTCTGGTTTTGTCCACACTGCCGACTTGCAATAGATCACTTATGATCTATTCTTACCCGGTTGACGATACAAAAGAAAGGGCGTGTGATATATACAAATAACATATCGCATATATAAAGGGAGGTTGAAATGTATGTCTAAAACGACAGTGGATATTGACGACAGGCTTCTTGAAGAAGCTAAAAAGGTTACGGGAACAAACACAATAAAGGCTACCGTAAATGAATCTCTTCGAATGGTCGCCAGAAAAGCCAGGTTGGAGAAGTTGGCGTCTTCTCTTCAGGGAACGGGCTTCATAGATTTGACGCAGGAAGAACTTGAAGAAATGAGGCGGAACAGGCTGTGAATGTGGACTTCGTGCTAATTGACTCGACGGCGTGGATTGAATTCTCGAAGAAGAAACCTGGAGAATCCGAAATCGGGGATGAAGTGAGAAGGCTGATTGAAAGCGACTCCGCCTGCGTCACTCAACCGGTCATCGTGGAAGTCGTGCGCGGAGTGAAAACCAAATCCGAAGACCGGTTGTTCAAAGAACTGTTTTCCATGCTTTCCCTGAAGTCTATGAATGACGAAGTCTGGTCTGCCACTTACGCTCACGGCCGAAAACTGGTGAAGAAAGGCTTCAATGTCAAGCTGGCCGACCAGATGATAGCCAGTGTCGCCGTTGTGTACGGATTGAGACTTTTTCACTGCGACAGCGATTACGCAAATATTGCCAGAGTGCTTGATTTGGACGAGTACACTTTTCTTCCCGAGTGAGGGCGCGCGAGGCGGGATACTGGAAACAGTGGGAAAACGCCCGTGAAGCGTCAACTGAAACTGGCCGGATGAGAGATTCGACTATGTTTCAGGGAACGGTCAGGAGAGCAATAGCCTTATTGGCACTGCCCAGAGATTGTCTTCAAGCTTAAACATCTCGGTTCCGTTGTAAGCGAGGATCCCTGCCCTGCAGCCGGGGAACGCTTCTGCGAACGCGCGAAGGCCTGACAGGTCGCTCTTGCTCCATTTGGCGCCGGCTTTGACCTCTATCGCGATTGTCTCTTCGCCGCTCTCGAGCACGAAGTCCACCTCGTGCCCGCCCTCCGTCCTCCAGTAGTAGAGCCTCGCGTCCCTCAGGTGAGCCTCGGTTATCCCGAGCAGGTTCTGCGCCACGTATGTCTCGTACATCTGGCCCCTCATGGCGCCGGCTTTGAGGTCGCGGTAGCCGCACAGGTGGCATGCGAGTCCGGAGTCCGTGGAGACAATCTTCGGCGCCTTGACTATCCTCTTCGCCATGCTCTTTCGAAAGGCGGGGATCCTCCTTATGACAAACGACTCCTCGAGGAACCCCAGGTACCTGTAAGCAGTGTTCACCGGCAGGCCGACGTCACGCGCCAGGCCGCTGATGTTGAGGATTTGCGCCGTTCTGAGGGCGGCCAGATGCATCAGGTCTCTGAAGCCGAAGACGTTGGCTATCCTCGCGAAATTGCTGACATCCCTCTCCAGGTAAGTGGTCTCGAAGCCCTCGAACCACAGGGACGGGTCTTTCTCCATTCCCAGCGCGATGCGGGGGAGACCGCCCCTGATGACGTTATTGTCGCTCACCGTCTTGCGCCCGCCGCGTTTCTCATGCGCGGGAATCCCCTCGAAGAGACTGAGGAGGAAAGGGGGCTCGTCGGTTGCCCCGGTTATCTCCCTGGCGGTCATCGGGCTCATCTTGAAGTAGATCGCCCTCCCGGCGAGGCTCTCCTTGATTCCTTTCCGGAGGTCAAACGAGGATGAGCCGGAAAGCAGAAACTGCCCGGGCTTTCTGTCGGCATCGACAACAGTCTTTATCGCCAAAAACAGCTCCCCGTGCCTCTGGGCCTCATCGACCGTCACCTTCTCGTGCCTGCTTATCACGGATTTGGGGTTGTCGGTCATGGCCTTGAGAGTGGCGATATCGTCGAGGTTGATGTATTCGCGTCCCAGGAGGGACGGCTCGTTTAACAGCATGGTGGTCTTGCCCGCCTGCCTCATCCCGGTAATTCCAACCACGGGCATCGACTCGAGTGCGGCCGCCACGGTTCGGGCAACTTCTCTCGGCCGGTAATCTTCATCCGCTTGCTTGTCAGCCATGTGAAAATCCTCCACTATTCTCGTTGCCTGGCACAAATTATACCATAACGTGGTAATTTTACAACGGGCAAATCCTCTTGAAAATTCAGGAAGGATGTTCTATAGCGTTTTTTTTACCCTGGGCCAGTCGTTTACGACCCAGTCGGCTATTCTGTCCTCGTCGCGCTGCAAGGCGCGGCGCTCGGGCTTCTGGTGGCGCCAGCCCATCTGGCCCAGAAGCCTGCCGATGTGGTCACGGTGATAACGGACACCGAACTTGCGCTCGATGACCTCAGCGATTCTGGCCGTCGTCCACAAGTCGGTGTGATAGCCTGCGGCAATCGGTCCCTTTAAGAGAATCTTCTCGAGGGCGCGCTTCTGCTTCTCCGTGAGCTTG
>PHEX01000092.1 GCA_002843005.1 Candidatus Anoxymicrobium japonicum
GATCCCCGCCAACTCCCGCAAGACCTACAACATGTCAGACAAGATACCGAGTGGCCGCGCCGCCATCAAAGTCACATCTAAGACCTCCGGCAAGAAGATCATGGTAGAGCGCGCCATGTACTGGAACAACAGAGGCGCCGGCACGGACACAATAGGCGGCTTTTCGGACTGACTTAACTTTTGGGGTCAGTCCCACATGGCGCGTCCGCGCGCCATGTGGGACTGACCCCAAAGTCCAAAGTTAAGTTGAAGTTGACGCCGGATGGGTGTTCCCATATCATCGAAGCACATCGTCGTTTTTTGCAAGGATTGATATGGCGTATTTGAAGCTGACAAAAAACACATACTCGGCAAGGCCGGGGGACATAGAGCGTAAGTGGCGCATCGTAAACGCTGACGGGCAGGTGCTGGGAAGGCTTGCGACCAACATAGCGACAGTGCTCAGAGGAAAGGACAAGGCGCGCTACACGCCCAGCATGGATACCGGCGACTTTGTGATAGTCGTAAATGCCGAGAAGGTGGTGCTGACCGGGAATAAGGATCTTCAAAAGGTTTACTACCATCACAGTGGTTATCCGGGCGGGTTGAAGGAGACTACCGCCGCGAGGATGCGTGAAGAGCACCCGGAGTGCATCATAACTTTTGCCGTAAAAGGAATGTTGCCAGATAGCAGGCTGGGGCGAGCGATGCTCAAGAAACTGCACGTCTACGCCGGGCCCGATCACCCGCACGAAGCGCAAAAGCCACAACCGCTGGAGATCAAGGAGTAGTTAAGATTGGCTGACGAATGTTTTATGGGGACCGGTCGCCGCAAAGAATCTGTCGCGCGGGTTCGTCTTTATCCCGGTACGGGCGAAGTGAAAGTAAATGGAAAATCCTTAGAGATATATTTTCCAAACAGACGTCAGTGTATCGAGGCGCTGGCGCCGTTGATTCACGTTGAGCTGAAGGGCAGCTATGATGTTACCGCGAAGCTTCACGGGGGTGGGGTATCGGGTCAGGCGGGGGCTATGCGGCTTGGAATCGCCAGGGCGTTGATCGAGGCCGACGAGGCCTTGCGTCCCGATCTCAAGAAGGGTGGTTTTCTGACGCGGGATGCGCGCATGAAAGAGCGCAAGAAGTACGGATTCAAGGGCGCCCGCAAGAAACCGCAATTCTCCAAGCGCTAATCGCTTAACTTTGGGGTCAGGCACCGTCTACCGCTTTAGCGTAGACGGTGCCTGACCCCGCCGCGTTTAGCGGTAGACGGTGCCTGACCCCTGTTGCATTATCGAAGTGGGAGGATTGTTGAAGAAGCGCTTTGGGACAGATGGAATAAGAGGGGAGGCGAACCGTGACCTTACTCCTGAGGTGGCGTTGCGCCTAGGCAGAGCGGCGGTTCTGGCGCTCGGCGATGGCGATTGTCGGGTGGTAGTGGGCCGGGACACGCGGGTGTCCGGCTTCATGCTCGAAGACGCGCTGACGGCGGGTCTGCTCTCACAGGGCGCTTCGGTCATGCTGGCGGGGGTGATCCCCACGCCAGCGATCGCTTACCTTACAGAGGAGTTGGACGCGACTGCGGGAATCGTGATATCCGCTTCTCACAACTCCTTCGAGGACAACGGAATCAAGTTTTTCGGGCCCGGTGGCGTCAAGCTGCCAGACGAGGTCGAGAACTCCATTGAAGAGCGTTTCGAATCAACCGCTACGTTGTCCAATCCGGGGACGGTTGGAGAGGTTAGATCAATTGAGGACGCTGAGGATATTTACGTTGATCACCTCCTCGAATGTGTGAACTTCGACCTCGAGGGCTATCGCGTGGTTCTCGACTGCGCGAACGGCGCGGCGTACCGGGTCTGCCCGCGAATATTCCGGACTCTGGGGGCGACAGTCGAGACTGTAGGGGCTGAACCGAATGGGCGCAATATAAACTTTAATTGCGGTTCGACGCATCCCGAACTGGCATCAGGGGCAGTGACAACCTGGAACGCGAATCTTGGTTTCGCCCTGGACGGGGACGCCGACCGTTGTATTTGCGTGGACGAGACCGGCGAAGTGCGCGATGGAGACTACGTGATGTCGGTCGTGGCGAGATACCTCAAGGAGCGCGACCTGCTCCACCCACCGCTTGTGATATCAACAGTCATGAGCAACCTCGGCTTTTTCAGATCCTTAAAGGAGAGCGAGATCGAGATCCAACAGGTCCAGGTGGGAGATCGCTATGTGCTTGAACGCATGGTCGAGACAGGAGCGCTTCTTGGCGGTGAGCAGTCCGGGCATATTATTTTTGGGGAGCACGCTTCGACGGGAGATGGCACGCTGACGGCTCTCATGGTGGCAGGCATTGTCAGGGATACCGGTGAAACACTGTCCTGTCTGGCGGGGACAATGAAAAAATATCCGCAAGTGCTCTTGAACGTGCGGTCGAAGTCGGGCCGCCGCCTCAAAAAGGATATGGCTCTGTGGGCCACGGTAGAGAAGCACGAGCGTGAGCTGGGCGACAGGGGGAGAATAATAGTTCGATCATCCGGCACAGAACCGATCGAGAGGGTAATGGTAGAGGCGATGAGCGAGCGCAAGGCGCATGAGGTCGCGCGCGCCATAGCGGACACCATTCTCGAAGAATTGGATCACCGCTAGCCAGAAAGAGGCGAACATGTGCGGCATAGTAGGATATCTTGGAAAAAAGAACGCCAAGGATGTTCTTTTCGAAGGGCTCCGACGGCTGGAATACCGGGGCTACGACTCGGCGGGGATCTGCGTGATATCGCCGGAACACGATCTCGAGTGCGTCAAAGTCGCGGGCAACCTGAATCACCTTGAACGGGCGCTTAAAAGCGCGGAACTGCCCGGCGGCATCGGCATAGGGCACACGCGCTGGGCCACACACGGGGCGCCCACCGAGCGCAACGCTCATCCTCACCTGGATTGCGGGGGAGACATCGCGGTCGTGCATAACGGCATCATCGAGAACCACGAGAAGCTTCGCGCGACGCTCGAGGATGCGGGGCACACGTTTGTTTCGCAGACCGACACCGAGACCATCGCGCACCTGATAGAAGAGTACTATGTCGACGATCTTTGCGAGGCTCTGCGGCGAAGCCTGGAGAAGGTCGAAGGATCTTTCGCGATTGCCGCCATTCATCGTAAGCAGCCCGGAGTCATAGTGGCGTCCAGGCGGGACAGCCCGCTTTGTCTGGGAATCGGGGACGGGGAGTACTTCGTGGCGAGCGCCGTGCCCGCTTTTTTAGCGAACACGCGCAACGTGCTGTACCTCGAGGACGATGAGATACTCGCTGTGGATCAGCATGGCTACGGCGTCTGGACGCTCGAGGGTCTCGATGTCGTTCGCGATCCCGTGGTAGCGCGATGGGATCTCGACGCCGCGGCGAAAGGCGGCTACGAGGACTTCATGCTCAAGGAGATTCACGAGCAGCCCAGGGCTGTAGTCGACACTATGGGTGACAAGCTCACCAGCTCAGGCGAGATAAACATCGAAGAGCTTGGACTTTCTTCGATCGACGCGCGCGAACTGCGAAGGATAGTGGTTGTGGCATGCGGAACAGCGTTTCACGCCGGCCTTCTCGCCAAGTATTTGTTTGAGCGGTGGGCGGCTCTTCCCGTGGAGATCGAGATAGCTTCCGAGTTCCGGTACCGCAATCTTGTTGTAACGTCGGAAGACCTCGTTGTGGCTATCAGCCAGTCAGGTGAGACTATGGATACGCTGGCGGGCGTGCGCGAGGCGACGAGGCGAGGCGCAAGAGTGATTGCGATCGTGAACACCGTGGGAAGCCAGATGACACGCGATGCCGGTGGCGTCGTACTGACACACGCGGGGCCAGAGATCGGTGTGGCGGCGACAAAGACGTTCACAGCGCAGATGTGCGCGATCTACCTGCTGGCGATGCATATCGGAAGGCTTCGCGGCGCGCTTAGAGACGCCCGTTACGACCGCATCGCATCAAGCTTGAAGAGTATGCCGGACAAAATGCGGAAACTCCTCGCGAGCACCGAGGACGTGGTTGAGTGCGCTCGCAAGTACTATTCCCGCGATGACTTTCTCTTCCTGGGCAGGAGCGTCAGCTATCCAATCGCGATGGAGGGGGCGCTCAAGCTCAAGGAAATCTCTTATATTCACGCCGAGGGGTATCCCGCGGGTGAGATGAAGCACGGCCCTATCGCCCTGCTTGACTCCACTGTTCCTGTGGTGGCTATCGTGCCAGAAGACTCTGTCTACGAGAAAATGATCGGCAACATCGAGGAGGTAAAGGCGCGCGGGGCGCCGGTGCTCGCGGTCGCGACCGAAGGAGACCTGAGAGTGGAGAGATTATGCGACGATGTCCTGTGGGTGCCGGAGGCCCCTGACATGCTTTCGCCGTTGCTCACGGTGCTGCCACTGCAGTTATTCGCGTATCACGTGGCGAAGATGCGCGGATGCAACGTGGATCAGCCAAGGAACCTGGCAAAGACAGTTACGGTTGAGTAAAAGGGCGCTCGGGGTGTCTTCTTCGCCCTCCGCTCGCGGACTCGGACGTCGGTCGAAGAAAACACCCCTCGCTTTGCTGGAGGAAAAGGCATAATGGGGTCAAACCAAAATATGCGTTTTCTCCTCTTGTTGGGGAGGAGGAGGAAGAGGGGGCGCTCGGGGTGTCTTCTTCGCCCTCCGCTCGCGGACTCGAAGTCGGTCGAAGAAAACACCCCTCGCTTTGCTGGGGGAAAAGGCATAA
>PHEX01000093.1 GCA_002843005.1 Candidatus Anoxymicrobium japonicum
GGCGCTTTCTTTTCTGCGGGCGCCTCACGCTTTGGCTTGGTTGGGCACTCCGGATCCAGGCAAAGCTCCCACGGCCTTCTCCCACTGGTCAAAACGCGGATGCGCGGCGTGCCGCACTCCTCGCAGCTCTCCCCCATGGCCAGGATGCCGCCCCTCTGCGGAAGCGGGTACGTCCGGGTGCACTCCGGGTAGTTGGCGCAACCCGCGAAGCGCTTTCGCGATTTCCTGGCGATCTTGGTGGTCATCTCGCCTCCACAGGCCGGGCAGGCGCCAAGGACGGTGTCTCCCCGCATCCCTTCTTTGATCTCGCGGGAGATATCCTCTTTCTCGCGTTCCATGACATCCAGTATCACGCCGAGCTTCTCGCGGCTCATGTTCACCACCAGATCCAAAGTCTTCACGCCTTCGACAATAGCGTCCATATCTCGCTCGAGCTCAGCGGTCATGTCAGGTGTCGTGACCATGTTGGCGTGACGCTCGAGCGCTCTCGACACCGCTATGCCGGTATCGCTGGGCTTGAGCGGGCTGTCGTACACATATCCGCGCTCCACAAGGCCCTGAATGATGTTGTGCCTGGTGGACTTCGTCCCGAGCCCGAGCTGTTCCATCTTTTCGATCAGTTTCCCCTCCGAGTAGCGCGCCGGTGGCTGTGTCTGCTTCGCGGCAAGATCCTTGTCAACGACCTTGACCTGATCCCCCTCTCTCAGCACCGGAAGTTCATCGTTCTTTTTTCTCGCATACGGGTAGTAGCGGAGGAACCCTTCACTTTCTATCACGTCTCCGCGAGCCACGAACGGCTCACCGCTTATGTCGATATCGACGCGGGTGGACCTGGCAAGCGCCCTGTCCGAGAGCGTCGCCATAAAGCGCCGCGCTACAAGCTCATAGACCTTGAACTCCAGGTCGTTCAGTTTTGACTGGTTGGCGGCCGCGGTAGGATATATCGGTGGGTGGTCTGTTGAAAATTTCTTTCCGCGAGTCGGAGTGAGTGTCTTCTTCTTGAGGAGCTCGGACGCAAGCGGCCCGACCACGTCGGCGCTCTCTATCGCGCGCAGTATGTCCGCGAGATCGAGCGATTCCGGGTACACCGTGTTGTCCACTCTCGGGTAACTGATAAAGCCTCTGGTGTACAGGCTCTCCGCCACGCTCATGGCGCGTGAGGGAGGAACGCCGATCGCCGAAGCGGCGGTCAGGAACGCCGTTGTGTTGAACGGCGCGGGTTGAGAAATGACCCTCTCTCGAGTTTTTATCTCCGACACGCGCCCCTCGACCTCGACACGATCGAAAGCGGCCCGCGCCTTTTGTTCTTCTGTGAAGCGCTCCGTCTTATGCCTTGCGGTGAATTGGTCGCCGGCATGATCGAGCGTGACTGTCACCTGCCAGAAATCCTCCGAAACGAAATCGCTTCTTTCTTTTTCGCGATTCACGATCAGCGCGAGAGTGGGACTCTGTACCCGCCCGGCGGAAAGGAACTTCTGCCAGAGCCTGTTCGCGGCAAGCGATATGAATCTTGTGAGCGCGGCGCCCCAGATGAGATCGATATTCTGCCTGGCCTCGCCCGCCTTCGCCAGATTTTCGTCAAGGAGCACGGCATTGTCGAAAGCGTCTCTGATCTCACTGGTGGTAAGCGCTGAAAAACGGGCTCGTGTGATCTTTGCCCCAGCGTTGACCTCACGGACGAGGTCTCTAATGTCGGCGCCGATAAGCTCACCCTCGCGATCATAGTCGGTCGCGATCACTATCTCATCCGCATGCTTCGCGAACTTCTTCAGCGCGCTCACAAGCATCTTCTCTTTTGTCGTCTTGATTATCTCGGCGTCGATCAACGTCTTCGGCTCGACATCCTGCCAGCTCCGATACTCTTCAGTAAAATCGACCTGGAGCACGTGACCACGCATGCCTATGGTTTTGACCTCGCCAAAGGAGTAGACGGTACTGCGGGACCCGCCTTCGCGCGTTGCCTTGCCGCCCGACAGAATCTCCGCGATGCGCCTTGCCGTCTGATTTTTCTCAGTTACGATTAATTTCATCTTAACCTTTTTTGGGGTCAGGCACCGTCTACCTCTCCGTCTACCTTTACGGCGTAGGAGGGTCTGGCAACGTCTACTGCGCAGCGGTAGACGGTGCCTGACCCCGCCGCGTCTACCGCATAGCGGTAGACGCTAAGGTAGACGGTGCCTGACCCCTTTCTTCTTTCTTTTTTATTTGATGAAGAGCGGCACAAACAGGAGCGACACGACTGTCATGACTTTGATGAGAATGTTCATCGCGGGTCCGCTGGTGTCCTTGAACGGGTCGCCTATTGTGTCACCGATTACAGCGGCGGCGTGCGCCGCGGTGCCCTTGCCGCCGTACGCGCCTCCCTCGATGTACTTCTTCGCGTTGTCCCAGGCGCCACCCGCGTTCGCCATCATGATGGCCAGGATGAATCCCGAAATCAGAGCCCCCGCAAGGAAGCCAGCAAGACAATCCTTGCCCATGAACCTCCCAATGAGAAGTGGCGTAACGATGGCCAGACTGCCGGGCAACAGCATCTCATAGATCGCCGTCTTTGTGGTCATGTCAACGCACCTGGCGTAATCGGGCCTGACGCCTTCGACCCCTTCCTTCAAGCCGGATATCTCGCGGAACTGCTTTCTTACTTCCTCGACGACGGCGGATGCCGCACGCCCGACGGCGTTCAGGCAGAGGGCGCTAAAAACAAACGGCAGCACTCCTCCCACGAGCAACCCTGCCATGAACTTGTAATCTCCAATGATGTCGATCATTGACAGGCCGGTCGCCTGGGCAAACGCGGAAAACAGGGCGAGGGCCGCCAGTGCCGCCGCGCCGATGGCGAAGCCCTTTCCGATCGCCGCGGTGGTGTTGCCCACGGAGTCCAGGTTGTCGGTGATCTCTCGCACCTCCGGCTCGAGCCCCGCCATCTCGGCGATGCCGCCCGCGTTGTCGGCGACGGGGCCGTACGCGTCGACCGAAACGACCATTCCTGTTGTGCACAGCATCCCGAGAGCCGCGAGGCCCACGCAATAGACGCCTCCGCCGGGAAACACGCGATTGCCGGTCCAGAACGATACGCTCATCGCTATCGCCACGGCGACTACCGGGACAACGGTGGAGAGCATGCCCACCGCGAGCCCGCGTATGACCAGGGTCGCCGCCCCGGTCTGCGCGCTTTTAGCAATCTCCCGCACCGGCTTGTAGTGATCCGATGTGAAGTACTCGCTTACGAGGCCTATGACAATGCCCGAGACGATGCCCATCAGCAAGGAATAGAACAGGCCGATGTTTTTCCAGCCGGAAATGCCCCAGACGAGAAAGAAAGAGCTTATTGTGGCAAGGGCGGCGGCCGCGTATGTGGACCAGGTCAGCGCGCGTTGCGCCGCGCGTCCGCCAGATTTTGTGCGAACCATCAAAGTGCCGAGGATAGAGCAGATGACCCCGGCGCCGGTCACGGCAAGCGGAAGCACCATCGCTTTCGCGCCTAGTTTCTGGAAGACCAGGCCGCTGGAAGCGATCGCTATTGGCGCTATGATCGCCGCTACATAAGATTCATACAGGTCGGCGCCCATGCCGGCAACGTCACCGACGTTGTCACCGACCTGGTCCGCTATGACCGCGGGGTTGCGCGGGTCGTCCTCGGGGATGCCGGTCTCAACCTTTCCCACCAGATCGGCCCCGACGTCGGCGGCCTTGGTGAATATTCCGCCGCCCACGCGAGCGAACAGCGCGACGCTGGACGCTCCCAGTGAGAAGCCGAGGACTATATTCGCGGAGTTCCACATCCCGAGCACGACTTCGAAGATTATGTAACAGATCGTCAAGCCCAGGAGGCCGAGCCCTGCCACTGTCAGGCCCATTACCGCTCCGCTTCGGAATGCGACCGTAAGCGCGCCGGACACGCCACCGCGGGCCGCTTCCGTAGTTCGGCAGTTAGCGCGGGTAGAAACCGAGAGCCCCACAAAACCGGCGGTCAGCGAACAGAGAGCCCCGAACACATAGCAGAGAGCGGTCTGCCACCCGTTCTGGTTCCTGAGGGCAACCGAGATAAGCACGACCATTATCGCCATGAAGATCGCGACGTATCCGTACTCGCGGCGGATGAAGGCCCTCGCCCCCTCCTGCACCGCTTTTGAGATCTCTTGCATCTTCTCGTTGCCGGGATCGGCCTTCAGAACGAACTTCGCGAATATCGCGGCGACGACCAGGCAGAAAGCGGCTACTCCCGCTACTGCCAGTGGTATCCAGGTGACCATGCATTACTCCTTCCAATACGATATTCAAGCAAAATCGGATAAATCGAGACAGATCGATAAACAGATCACATTATATTGTTGAGCTACGCAAACCGCAACGACCGCGGTCGGAGACGATCTAAAGCCAGGGGTCAGGCACCGTCTACC
>PHEX01000094.1 GCA_002843005.1 Candidatus Anoxymicrobium japonicum
TATTAACGTCCAGCCGCATGCCATTGATATTCAGGAAGACTTCCGAAGCCACAACGGCTACTCTCTTGTTTCCGTCAAAGAATGGATGGTTCTTGCAGATGTGAAATAGGTGCGCCGCAGCCATGGCGGGGGGGCTTTTGTGAAAAAACTTCCCTGCGAAATCGGCTGTCGGCATCGACACCGCGCTCTCCAGCAGGCCCTGGTTCGCGACACCCGGCATCCCCCCAAATTCCTTTATCATTCGAGCGTGAATTGAAATAACGTTCTCGATTGAAAGGAAGACGGGTTCCAGGCTCACGAGTCGGCCAGTTCCTTGAGCATCTCTCTGCGCTCACCAACAATGCGATCCAAATGCCGTTCCAGTTCTTTCTGGTCAACCCGGCAAGGGTTTACCGGGGTGATGATTATCGAACCGTTGCTCACCGTTATCTGGACTTCTTTTCCTTCTTTTAACCCGATCATCTCCATTATCGGCAGATCCAGGATTATAGCGTTGCTGTTACCTACTTTCTGGAGCCTCTTTACCATGGATATCAACTCCCTCATAATCAGTTATAACATTATTATAACCTTTTTCTGTCTCAAGTCAAATAGCCACCTCGATCTTCACGGCGTCTCCTTTCTGCACTCGACTGATACTTTCCAAAGGACACGATCGTCGTTGTTTGTGTTCCGGAATTCCATTTGATATATTTCACCGGGATCACAAGAACAAAAAAGGAGTGACTGTCATGGAGAACTACCCGGAGGATGTTAAGTATCACAAAGAGCATATGTGGGTGCGCTCGAATGGGACGATCGGGATAACTTTCTTCGCCCAGGATCAGCTCGGCGAGATCGTATTCATCGAGGTTCCTGAGCCTGGCGCTGCTGTTGAGGCTGGAAAGACGTTTGGCGAGATTGAATCACGCAAGTCGGTCTCCGATCTGTGCGCGCCTGTCACCGGAACCATCAAAGAAGTCAACTCGGAGGTGCAGGACGCGCCCGAGATCATCAACGAGGATCCATACGGCAAAGCCTGGATTGCGGTCATCGACATCAACGACATCTCTGAAATCGACAGCCTTCTTACCGCGGCCGAGTACAAAGAACTCGTTTCCGGCGAGGAAAGCCCCTAGCCGGCATAACTTTTGGGGGTCAGTCCCCCATGGCGCGCGGACACGCCATGGGGGACTGACCCCAAAGTTAAACGGATCTTTGTTATTTAAGTTTTTTGCGGAGGAGGTCGGATGCCATTTCGGGATTGGCTTTGCCTTTTGTTCTTTTCATTACCTGGCCCATCAGAAACTTCAGCGCCTGGCTCTTGCCTTCGCGCATGTCAGCAGCCGCATCGGGGTTGTCGGCAATAACTTCGTCAACGACGGACTCGATCTCGGCGCCGTCGGCGATTTGCGCAAGGCCTTTCGCGCCCACAATGTCACGCGGGCTCATCCCCGTCTCGAACGCCTCGCGCATCACTTCCTTTGCCATCTTGCCCGATATGATCTTTTGCTCGATCAACGCCACAAGTTCACTCAGACCGCTCGGCTTGAGCGGGCAGGCGGCGATGTGGGCGGCTGTCTCCTTGAGAATGGCGACGAAATCGCCGGCGATCCACTTCGCCAGCGCGACCGGATCCTGGCCGCATGCCACGGCTTCCTCAAGGTAGTCGGCCATCGCTTTCTCGCCGATCAGCGTCCTCGCGATCTCAGTCGACAGGCCGAACTCCTTCTCGAAACGAAGCAGCCGCTCCGCGGGAAGCTCGGGCATCCTTGCCTTGATCTCCTCGAGCCATGCACTATCCGGCTCGATCGGCACGAGATCGGGCTCCGGAAAATACCTGTAATCGAACGCCTCTTCCTTGCTGCGAAGCGGGCTCGTCTTGCCAGCGGCGTTATCCCAGTGGCGCGTCTCCTGAACGATCTTCCGCCCTTCATCGAGCGCGATGCGCTGACGTTTCTCCTCAAAAGCAAGCGCGTGGTAAAGGGCGTGGAATGAGTTCATGTTTTTTATCTCGACCTTTGTGCCCATCACGCCATCGACCGCGATCGAGATGTTGGCGTCACAACGCAACGAGCCCTCCTCCATCTTGCAATCGCTGATGCCGAGGTACTCCAGTGTGATGCGCAACATTTGCAAGAAAGCGCGGGCCTCGTCCGGGTTGCGCAGATCGGGTTCGGTTACAATCTCGACGAGCGGTATGCCCGCGCGGTTGAAGTCCTCGAGGCTGTGCTCCGCGCCGTGGATGCGCCCGCTCTCGCCAATGTGAACACTCTTGCCCGTGTCTTCCTCGATGTGCACTCGCGTAATGCCAACGCGGCGCGTGTATCCATCCATCTCAATATCGAGACCGCCGTCATGGCTCAAAGGAATATCGTATTGTGATATCTGAAAGTTCTTGGGCATGTCGGGATAAAAGTAGTTCTTGCGGTGAAATATAGAACGTTGCGTGATGTCGCAGTTGAGCGCGAGCGCGAGCAATATCGCGTCGCCTATCGCCTCACGGTTTATGACGGGAAGCGAGCCTGGATGGCCAAGGCACACCGGGCACGTCTTGGTGTTCGGCGCACCGCCAAACGTGGCCTCGCAACCACAAAACATCTTTGACTTTGTGTTCAGCTCGGCGTGTATCTCCAGGCCAATTATCGTCTCGCGCTTCATTTTGATTACTGCACCTTCTCAGCAGGCTTCGCGATGCCGGGCGGGCGAGGGTCGAAACCGATTTCGTTCTCCAGAGCGCAGGCGACATTCAATATCTTCTGTTCGGACAGAGGCGGTCCCATGATCTGAAACCCAACGGGCAGGCCGCCGGCAACTCCGCACGGAAGACTCAACGCGGGGATGCCGGCGAGGTTCACCGGAATCGTGCATATGTCCGAGAGGTACATCGTCAGCGGGTCGTCTGTCTTTTCTCCCAGATTGAAAGCGGTCGATGGCGACGTCGGCGAGACCAGCAGGTCATACTTCTCAAACGCCCTGCTGTAATCGCGCACGATGAGCGTGCGTATCTTTTGGGCTTTGGCATAGTACTCATCGTAGTAACCGGCCGCGAGCGCGTAAGTTCCCAGCATGATACGGCGCTTGACCTCAGGGCCGAACCCTTGCGCGCGGGTTGCGTCGTACATCTCCCAGATATCGTCGAACTCGCCCTGGGCCCGATACCCGTACCTTACGCCGTCGAACCTCGCCAGATTGCTCGATGCCTCGGCAGGAGCGATGAGGTAGTAAGACGAAAGGCTGTTCTTAAAACTCGGCAGAGAAACCTCGTCACAGTTCACTCCGAGCCGCTCGAGGATATCCACGGAAGCGCGTACCCGCTCGAGGACTTCCGGGTCTATCCCCTCGCTGGACAGCTCCTTGACGATAGCGATTTTCATGCCCTTGACATCACCGGTCAGATTCAAAAGGTAATCGGGAGTTGCCTGGTCGATAGATGTCGAGTCGCGCGCGTCGTGTCCCGCGATCGCGGTAAGCAACGCGGCGCAATCGTGGACGTTCAACGTCATCGGTCCGACCTGATCGAGTGAAGACGCGAACGCCACAAGCCCGTATCTCGACACGAGTCCGTACGTCGGCTTCATGCCGACGATGCCGCACAGCGCCGCCGGCTGTCGGATGCTGCCACCCGTGTCAGAGCCGAGAGCCCAGGGCGCTTCCCCCGCCGAGACCGCCGCGGCCGAGCCGCCGCTCGAGCCGCCGGGAACCCTCATCAGATCCCACGGATTGCGCGTCGGCCCAAAGCAAGAGTTCTCTGTCGAGGAACCCATGGCGAACTCGTCCATGTTGGTTTTTCCCAGCATGATCGTCCCTGTCGCCGTGACCCGCTCCACGGCGTGCGCGTCATAAACCGGCACAAACTCCGCGAGCATTCGCGATCCACAGGTCGTCCTGTAACCTCGCGTGGAAAGAACGTCTTTGATGGCGATTGGCACGCCTGCGAACGGCCCCACGGCTTCACCTGCCGCAATCGCGCGATCCACCTCTCGCGCCCGATCGCGCGCGGTGTCGGCGAATATGCTTATGAAAGAACCAACGCGAGACTCGACCTCGTCGATGCGCGCGAGAAAAGCGTCCGTGACGGATGCTGCCGACGTCTCCCCGTCCTTGATCCATTTAGCTATCTCCAGCGCGCTCTTGTATAGCATCTCTAAATTATCCTTGGCACCTTGAACGCGCCATCCTCGGCCCACGGCGCATTTTGCGTGGCTTCTTCCACTGGAAGCGATGGCCGCGCTTCATCGGAGCGAAAGACGTTCACCAGCCCAAGGATGTGGCTGGTCGGCGACACCCCATCCGTGTCGACCTCGTTTATCAAGCGCGCGTGCTCGAGCACGTCAGACAACTGACGCCGGAACATTTCCTTTTCGTCATCGCTCAA
>PHEX01000095.1 GCA_002843005.1 Candidatus Anoxymicrobium japonicum
GTGGTTTTACCGTGGTCAACGTGCGCGATGATGGCGATGTTGCGGATCGGACGAGCGGACATGGGAAGGCCTGAAAAATCAAAGGCGTGATTCTATCACTGATGGTGCGCCGCAACATCCCCAGGGCGTGCTTTTATCCTTCTTTATTGCGCATGAAGTCGGCCGTGTTGAAGAAATTATTGAGCAACACCTTGCGCACATCCTCGCTCAGGCCGACGTCCTCCATGGCCAGCGCCATGCAGGCGACCCATTGATCGCGTTCTTTCGTGCCGATGGCAAAGGGCATATGGCGGGCGCGCAGCTTGGGATGGCCGAACTTTTCGACAAACAGATCGGGGCCGCCGAACCAGCCGGAAAGAAACATGAAGAGCTTGTCCCGCGAACCGGAAAGATCGGCCGGATGCATGGCCCGCAGTTCGGCAAAATGAGAAACGGTGTCCATCAATTCGTAGAAACGGGCGGTCAGCCTGGCAATGGTGGCTTCGCCGCCGATTTTTTCGTAGGTCGTGGGCGTTGTGGCTTGATCGGTCATGATTCAGGTCGCAGGAAACGTGAGAAAGCCGGCAAGTGTAACGGAGGCGGCGATGATTGCCGATAGCATGCCAGCAGCGCGAGATCAGGCGCTTGCCTTTTCCTCGGCATGGAGGATTCCCCCCCAGCCATTTTGGGACTTGCTCCGGTACATGGCCTTGTCCACCGAGGCAATGACTGACTCCAGATCGGCCCCATGATCGGGGAAATTGCCGACACCAATCGAAACATTGAAGTCGATTCCATTTTGTAGCGCCCAGTCGTTGATTTCCTGACGTACCCGCTGTGCGACGATTTCGCCGCCCTGACGTGAGGTTCTGGGCAGAACGAGCAAAAACTCATCACCACCATAACGCGCCACCAGATCAATATCTCGAACGTTATCGAGAATGCGTTCGGCTACCGCGACCAGAACCTTGTCGCCCACGTGATGGCCGTGCGTGTCGTTTACCCGCTTGAAACCGTCCAGATCGGCGAAGAGCACGACGATTTCGCCGCCATTGGTGGCCGGCGAGCGAAACAATTCGGAAGCGCGCTCAATCAGCGCTCGCCGGTTGAGCATCCCGGTCAGCGCATCGACATTTCGCTCATACGAGAGCTTCTGGCGGGCCCGCTCGATCTTTGCAGTCAGCGAATAGGAGTAGAGAACGACAATGGCAAAAAAGACCAGGAAAAAGATCGCGCTGACGGAGAAGATGGCGAGGTAGTCAGGCAGACGTAGCCAGACGATGAAGATAGATGCCCCCAAGCTGCCGACTACGGCCTCGCCGAAAAGCGCCAGGCCGTAGCGCATGCCATTGCCGAGGATGACCATGAGAAATACCAGGAAGCCGGGCGAACTGAGTGTAGCGTCGGCAAGTGCGGCGAAAGTGGCGGCAGCGATATCGACCCACATGGTCAGACGCTGGCGCCATGGCGCATGCGGCACACGCATTGCGTGCCACATGAAGAACAGGATTTCGAGACCGTAGATCGTAAAGACCAGATTGACGATGGGCAAGCTTGCCCACGGCCTGACCTGAGCATCGCCACCAAAGTTGAAGTACATCAGGGCCAGGACACAGAAGAGCAGGCGTGTCCAGTATTGGGCTTTTTGATCCTCCCATGACAGATGACGCGGCAGGCCTTCAAACAGGGAAAGGTCAACGCGCCGGGCGAAGCCGGACCGTCGATCGGTTACCCGTCGCCCGTGACAACTCCCCCTCTCGTAGTCCCGCCTTCTGCGCATGTCGCCCCCGGCCCACCGGCCCTATGCCGACCGTCTATCGAAAACCACGCACGGGAAAAACCAAAACGGGCGAAAACTCTCGAAGCTACGGAAATTACGGCTCTTTTTTAGAGTATCGCCAGTTCCCGCAGACCCGTCAATTATGCAGACGCCTTATTTTTTCCTACTCCGCAACGGGCGCTGAGCGCTGGCCCGAACGACCGGCCCGCTCCGCCGGTTATTCCCGGTGGATACGGCCGGGACGCCACCCGTGCCGGCCGGCTGCCAGGCTGGAATCAGTTGTTTTTTGCCATTGCCGATCAGGTCGGCCCGGCCCATATCCTTGAGCGCTTCGCGCAACAATGGCCAGTTGGCGGGGTCGTGGTAGCGCAGGAAGGCTTTGTGCAACTTGCGCTGACGACCGTTGCGGACAGTCCCCACCTGCTCGCTGCTGCGCGTCACCTTGCGCAGCGGGTTGCGCTCACTGTGATACATCGTCGTCGCCATGGCCATCGGCGTCGGGATAAAGGTCTGCACCTGGTCGAGACGGAAATTGTTCTTTTTGAGCCACAGCGCCAGATTGAGCATGTCTTCGTCTTCCGTCCCGGGATGGGCGGCGATGAAATACGGGATCAGGTACTGTTCCTTGCCCGCCTCGCGGGAAAAACGGTCGAACAACTGCTTGAAGCGATCGTAGCTGCCGATGCCCGGTTTCATCATCTTGGAAAGCGGGCGCTCTTCGGTGTGTTCCGGGGCAATTTTCAGGTAACCGCCGACGTGATGGGTGACCAGTTCCTTGATGTATTCCGGCGAGCGAACCGCCAGGTCATAGCGCAAACCGGAACCGATCAGCACCTTCTTGACGCCTTTGAGCGTGCGCGCCTTGCGATACAGCGAGATGAGCTTGCTGTGATCGGTGTTCATGTTCTCGCAGATATCCGGATAGACGCAGGACAACCGGCGGCAGGCCGACTCGATCTTCGGGTCCTTGCAGGTCAGGTGGAACATGTTGGCGGTCGGTCCGCCGAGATCGGAGACGATGCCGGTGAAGCCCGGCGTCTTGTCGCGCATTTCCTCGATTTCGCGAATGACGGAATCCTCCGACCGGCTCTGGATAATGCGGCCTTCGTGTTCGGTAATCGAACAGAAGGTACAGCCGCCGAAACAACCGCGCATGATATTGACCGAGAAACGGATCATTTCCCAGGCCGGAATTTTCGCTTCGCCGTAGGCCGGATGGGGCCGACGGGCGTAGGGCAATTCGTAGACGCCGTCGAGTTCTTCGGTGCTCAGCGGGATGGGCGGCGGGTTGAGCCAGACGTCGCGTTCGCCATGGCCCTGGATAAGCGCCCGGGCGTTGCCGGGGTTGGATTCGAGATGGAAGGTGCGCGAAGCATGAGCGTAAAGCACCGGGTCGTCCTTGACCTGCTCGTAAGACGGCAGGCGAATGGCGGTATGGGCACGCTTGTCCTGGCGAGCGGCCAGACGCTCGGTACGCGAAACGATGCGGACCGGGTGGGCATTGGCTTCCACGGTCGACCGGGAATTTTGCCCATTTTTCAAATCGCCTTCCATGGCATATGGGTCGGCGTGCTTGACCAGGGGTCCCGGCGTATCGACCGAAGACGAATCCATGGCTTCCCATTCGGCTGAAGGCAACCAGCCGCGCGGCACCATGAAGGCCGTCCCGCGCAGATCACGGATTTCGCTGATTTTTTCGCCCCGGGCCAGGCGATGGGCAATCTCGACAATGGCCCGCTCGGCATTGCCGAAGACGAGCAGGTCGGCCTTCGAGTCGGGCAGCACCGAGCGCCGGACCTTGTCCGACCAATAGTCGTAGTGCGCGATGCGGCGCAAGCTGGCCTCGATCGAGCCGATCACCACGTTACAGCCGGGAAACGCCTCGCGGCAGCGCTGGGCATAGACCGTAACGGCATGGTCCGGGCGCTTGTTCGGCTCGCCGTTCGGCGTGTATGCGTCATCGGAGCGAATCTTGCGATCGGCCGTGTAGCGATTGACCATCGAGTCCATGTTGCCGGCCGTAACGCCGTAAAACAAATTCGGTTTTCCCAGTTTTTTGAAGTCGACCGCAGCATTCCAGTCTGGCTGGCAAATGATGCCGACCCGGAAGCCCTGCGCTTCGAGCAGGCGCCCGACCAGCGCCATGCCGAAGCTCGGGTGGTCGATGTAGGCGTCGCCGGTGACGAGGATGATGTCGCACGAGTCCCAGCCCAGCGAATCCATTTCGGTACGCGACATGGGCAGGAAGGGGGCAGGCCCGAAACGATGTGCCCAGAATTTGCGATAACCGAAGAGCGGGCGGGTGTTTTGCTGATTTGAATCCATGCAATATTTTACCTGAGAGCGCCGGGGGCCATGGCATACTTGCCCTTTGACCAAGAGCCCTCCCCCTACGCGATGATGAATCTTCCCACCCGCGAACAGGCCGGTGTCCTGATCGTTTCCGTCAGCGG
>PHEX01000096.1 GCA_002843005.1 Candidatus Anoxymicrobium japonicum
GTGTCAGGCGGGGCGAGTATCACCATTGATGGCGGCATTACCGTGCAGTGTCCGGGGACGATTACGGTGCAGGCGAGTAAGAAATCGTTTGGGGGGCCGACGAGTCAGAATGCCCAATTGCCAACCTTCCCCGAGGGCGTTTGCATTGAATGTCTAAAGCGGCGTGCTGCTCAACGCACAGCATTCATGAACATGGGCGCCTAGCGCGCTTGGCCTAACATTTGAATCGAACAAACAGATGACGTCTGTACTCATAACGCATGCTGAAACCTGGCTTTCTGACCAGCAACAACAGCATTTAAATCTGTACGCCATCGTTGACGCTGCTCAGGATAAGCGACTCTGGCAGCAGCTTGCCTCGTGCTCCCAGAGCGCTCCGATACTGCCTTCGGGTGCAGATGAATTAAGTCCCCACGTACTTCTGCTCGGAAAAGCTAATGCATTACCAGCGAAAGTAGTGTCTTTGCTTTCGAGGCCAAATTTGCCAGCTGCGTTTACATTGCTTTGCAGCCCGTTGAAGCAAAGCGAATTGCAAGCCCATTTGCGTAAATTTGCCAAGGTTAAATTGCCGGGCAACTTTGAAATGATCCTTGCTTTCTGGGATCCTTCGATACTCGGTACATTGATTGGTCAGATTGACGACGAAACGCTTCATGCCAAAGGCCGCGTTTTGACGGAACCTCAGTTGCAAGCATTCCTGCAACCGATTCCAGCGTGGTGGTACTGCGATCGGGAGGGGGGCTGTCACCGGATCGTTCCCCCGTCCGAAACAGCATCGTCAGATTCTTCTGCCGAATCGCAATTCACCCTGAATCAACCTCAGGAAGACGCACTCGTCGAAGCCAGTGTGCCTGATCAAGTGCTTTACCATCTTGAACTCAATCGCCCGACTCTGTTCGACGAGAAATTGCCTCATGCCAAGCGCTATCGGTTTATTCGTGCTGTTCTGCCATCGGCGCGCCAGCTTGGACTTAACGGCATGCGAGACATGGCCAACTTTGTCGCGCTTTGCCTGATTTATCGCCAGCGTATTGAAACAGACCCCCAAATATTGCAGCTACTCGACCAAGTGCAGAAAAAAGAAATTGCACTTGATGAGGCACTCAAACACATGCCGGAGTAATGCAGTGACCGAACCCCAAAAGCATCAAGGCGGCATGGCCGCAGTTTTTTTGTTGTTTGTGACATCGATGTTGTTGATTGGCCTGACTTTCTTTTTGTTCATTCCAATACTTGTTTTCCCTGCCGCGAGTATTTTTTGCAGTATTTTTTCTGCGTACAAATACCATACGAATACAGCGAAGCCCTTTCTGTTGGTGAAGCTAATTCTATTATTACCAATTCCCGCTGCAATTGGAACCGCCTTGTTTTTATGGGAAATAGTTACACGTGGTCCATGGCATTAGCTTTTTCTTGGGGCAAGAACTTGAGCATGGCGAAGGCCAAAAACTGGAGCAGTAGTATGAAAAAAAATTCTGAGAAAGCCTCCGCAGGAGCGGCAAATCCACGTTGGGCGCCGCGTTTTGTAGCGCTAATGATCGCGGCGTGCATGCCGATGTCGGCTTGTTCGCAATCGGCAGACACAACAGTCAATGAGGCAATAAAAATGTCCGCAGAAAAAAAACAAATCGCATACTTTGATGTCGCACTTTTCAGCTATCTGGACCGGCCGATCTTTGATGTTTACCTAAACGGTCGCGATATTGGTCTGGCTGCCGGGCAGCCGCATCGTGGTGAGGCCAACGGATTGATGACTGGCGTAGAGGTAAAACTTGGGGACCAAAAGATTACTTGGCGGCTAGGTGGTCCCAAAGGAATGATAGGCAACGGTGACACCGTTAAGGCAAAAAACACGCCGATCTTGACCAACGTTGATCCAAACTTTCGATATTTGGGCGTCCACATCTACCCCGACAACACGGTCGAGATCATCCCGGAACGCTACTGGCCTGAAAAAACCGAGAAAGGCGAGGCAATCAATCGTGCATGGGAGTTGAAACATGGCAAATGACAGTGTTTCGGCGATCTGCTCAGCCATGCGTGATGTCAGCAATGTGCCGGCAGGTTCAAGTCAGGATTGCTCCGACATCATTCATATTTCGGTGTTTTTCGATGGCACCGGCAATAACAAGGATGTGGACGAGGAAAAGAAAAAGTGGAGCAATGTAGCCCGTATCTGGCAAGCGGCGCGGATGTTCGCCAATGCAAACGGTAGCGCGAATGCCTATCCAATCTATGTTTCCGGCGTGGGCACTACGTTTAATGGCAAGGCCCTATTCCCCGGGGAAGAGAGTGATATCGCGTTTGAGGATGGGAAGGCTGGTCTCATCGCCGGCACAGGAGGAACGCGGCGCCTGAACTATGGCCAGCAACAAATCAACGATGCCCTGCGCAGTGCCTTATTGAGTAAAGCAAAGTCACTGGATGGTCAGGTGGCCAAGTATGCCGAAAGCGGAAAACAACAAGGTTTTTCCGACGTGAACCGTGTACTGGGCAAGCACCGACTGATCAAACAGATCAACGTATCGATTTTTGGCTTTTCGCGGGGTGCCGCGCTGGCGCGCGCATTCTGCAATCAATGGCTGTGGCAATGCAAGGAAGACCACGGAAAACTGAGCTACGAAGGCTACCCCATTCGTTTTACCTTTTTAGGTTTGTTTGACACTGTGGCTTCATTTGGCCTGCCGGCGACCAACTCGGCAAACCGGCTGATATTTGGTGGATTCAAAGGGCGCGATCTGGTGGTCGATGAGCGTGTCGAACGTTGTGTTCATCAGGTGGCCGGGCATGAACTGCGTTTTGCCTTTCCGGTTGATCTGATTCGACGAGATGGCATGCTGGCCGGTAACTGGCTGGAAAAGGTCTATCCCGGCGTGCACTCGGATATCGGTGGTGGATACGAACCGAACGAGCAGGGCATTGACAACAATTATTCCCGGATACCGATGCGCGACATGATGAGAGAGGGGGTTGGAGCAGGGACTCGGTTGTTGGGTTACGAAGATATTGAGCGGATCAATAATCCTTTGTTTGAAGAACGCTTCGAATGCAAACCAGAAACCGAAAGTGCCTACAAGGCTTATCGTGCCACCTGCAACCCCGGCGGCACGATAGAAAGCCAAGTTCAGAAGCAAATGGAGCAGCTCTATAGCGCATTTGGAACGCTACATCGACAAGGTGGTGAAAGCGTCACACAACGTGAGCATCGAAATGGCCAGTCCTGGTCGCATCTTGCCCCTGATGACATGGCCAAGGAATTGGATAATTACGACAAGGCACTGAAAGATCTGGCCAAGGCCGCTAAAAACTCCACAAAAGTTCCTGCGAGCCCGATTTCATCTGCTGCCAATGGCGCCTACATCATTCGTAAGGGGGCCTACGCAATGTGGATTTCTCCTGAGGCGTGGCAGCGCAACGCTTGGCAAAAGACCGCAAGCGAAGGCGCTATGAAATTTATCCATACCTACGTGCATGATTCAAAAGTGGGCTTTGCCAACAACGGGGAGCCATTTAGCTATTTCAGCAAAAGGGGTATCAGCGAATCCTCCCGTAGTGTTCAAGGATGGTTTGAAGACAATGTATCGCGTCCAGCAGACAAGGCTTACGAAAGCACCGTTGACGCCGCCAGCCGGGGGATCGAAAAAGGAGCTGAAGCTGCCAAAAAAGCCCAGGAGGCGGTAGTCGAAAAAGCGCAGCAGGCAAAAGACGTATTGAGCGAGACTGCTGACAAGGTCCAGAAGACGGTGAGTGAGGCAACAAAGAAGCTCGGTGATGCAGCGGGCGCCGCTGCCCAGCAAGGGCAGCAAGCAGTTCAAAGCGTTGGCAATGCGGTGGGTGGAGCTACGCAGGAGGCGATGAGCGGGTTGCAATCAGCTTGGCAATATATTGCCCACTAGAAACGTTAGCCAATAAGTATTGATAGTCCTTGTGGCTAGGCTATTTTCATTTTTGGCCATTTTTCCCGGTTGACCGTAGCAATCAATGTCCATCGCACTAAGCCGAGGTGCTTCCTCGTTCGAGCCGCCCAGAAGCTCGGTGCCGACGGTGGCTTCGCCCGTTACCGCATTACCCTGGTCCCCTGGGTCTGGCTACTTAGCCGTGGCCGTCACAACCGCGTCTTTCAGGACAAAACCGTCAT
>PHEX01000097.1 GCA_002843005.1 Candidatus Anoxymicrobium japonicum
ATCGCAACCACTGAGCCGATAATCACCAACAGGATCACAATGCCGACACCGTAGAGCAGGGGCGACGTGTACCAGGGGTCCTTCGGCCTGGACGTCCGCCCCCGGTCGGGCGGCAACAGGACTTCGCCGGGCGCGCCCTGATACAGGCTCGCGCCGCACAACTCGCAGTTCAGACTCATGTCCGATGTCTCACTGTTGCAGTTCGGGCACTTCATCCAGTCACATCACTCCCCAGAGGAGGAAACAAACCTGAAGCCGTCACGGGCGGTCGCTTCGAGCGCCGCCGCAAATAATTGAAGACTGCGCCACGGGACTTTCCTTACGGGCTTCTCGCCCGTCGCCAGCAGAATCAGTTCGGTCAGATGGTACACCGGAGACATGCGAGGGGAAAAGGGCCTGAACATGTTCATGGTCAGATAACAGCCGTTGCACCACGCGCAGGTGAAGTCGGCCCTCGTGCGCCGCGCCTGCCTGGCTCTACTGGCGCCCGCTCTCACCACGTCGGCAAGCTTGTAACGGGCAAGCGACGCCGAAAGCCCACAGCACTCCGCTTCTATTCCCGCCGTCTCCATCTCGACCGTGTCCAGCCCGATGAGCCCGAGAAGGCGCCTTACTTCTTCGATTGTTTTCTTCCCCAGGCCCGACGCGTGGCAAGGATCCTGTACCGTGACAGTACCCTCCAGGCGACGGCTGAAAACGATCTCTCCACGGTCAACCCTCAAGGCGAGCCACTCCACATAGCTTGTGACCTCGACATCGAACTCCACGCCGAGCATTGAGGGCGCCAGGTTCTGTATCATGTTGTGACAGGCGGGGCAAAGCGCGATGATTTTCCTTATGCCAAGCTCGCTGAACCTGCCGGCGAGAGAAGCGGCGGCCGCGCGGGCCTCCTCGACCAGCCCGAGGCGCAGGTAAAATTCGCCGCAGCAACAGCCGGGGTCAGTGAATACGGACAGGTCACGAAAGAGCGACGTGTCGGCGATACCGGGGTTGAGCCTCTGATTGCATCCCAGGAAAAGAACCTCGTCTCCCGCGGGAGGCGCGGACCAGAGAGCGAGGTTGCGCTTCTCTTCCCTGGTCAACCACTTCTCGATGCTGCGCCAGAGGTTCGGGCCGTCCCGTAGCGGCATGGCGTTCTGGAAAACCCGTGGGATTCCGGATGCGATGTACCGCTCCGAGTAGCGCTCGATCAGAAGCGCGTAAGGGCGCGCGTCATTCGGGCAGAACGCGTCGCAGGACATGCATCCGGTGCAACGGTCAAGCACCTCTCCCACCCACTGCCCCGCGTCAAGCCTGCCAACCAGGTCACGGGCCACCCCGGGGCTCGCCTGTATGACCGGACAGCGCGTAAGGCACGTCCCGCACTGCTTGCACTTTTTCCTCGCGTCAGCGCTGTTCAGCATGTTTTAACACTCACCTGTCATCCAACATTCTCGCGCTCGCGCTCGTAGATTTGCAGAAAGCGGTTCAGCTCGGGCGACTTCACGCTCTCCGGCCTTCGAGCCACTTTGAAATCCGCGTACTCCTTGAAGCGCAAAACCGGCCAGTTCATGCCCCGCGCGGTAATCCGGAGCACGAGCTGAGGGTTCACCATTACGGGATGCCCCACCGCTCCTAAAAGCGGCATGTCGCTTGCGCTATCGGAGTAGAACCAGCAATCGTCGAGATCGACCCCGCGTTCCAGGCAATACTGTTCCACCATTGCCACTTTCCCATGCATGAACGCCATCGGAATATTCGCGTGGCTCGCGAAATGATCTCCTTCAACAGGCATTGGAGACGCGATGAAGTCGTCCGCCAGCAGTTGAGCGCGCACCCTCTCGGCGATGTACTCCCCGGCCGCCGTGGCGATGACGGTATGATGCTCCATCTCGCGGTGTTCATGGACAAGCTCCGCTCCCCTCTTGTACAGGCGCGGAAGAATGTTCTTCTCAAACCCGCGATCCATCATTTCTATCATCCTGGCGACGGGATATTGACCCATCTCGAAAAGGACTCTCCTGTAGGCGGCTTCCCGGGGAAGACGGTTGAGCTTGTACAACATCGCGTACCAGGCGCCGATGACAAGCATGTTCTTTTTCGAGAACTTCTCGCGGATCATCTGCTTTCCGTAGATGCCCTCGTTTGAGCCGTCAAGGAGCGTGTGATCGAGGTCAAAAAAAGCAATCGTGTTCAGTCTGCTTCACCCGTTTTCGTGCAACGCATAATGGGGTCAAACCAAATTATGCATTTTTGCACTGAATGTCTTCCTGTCGTATCTAAAACGCATAATTTGGTTTGACCCCATTATGCGTTAGAGGACGCCGTTCATGGTGGCGTCCATGAAACCGCCTACTGTGTCCGTCCCGCCTCCGCGCTGGTCGGCGCCGCCCCAGTACATAGAACGCTCCACCATGATATTGTTCCCGGTCGTCTGGCTGACCACTACGATAGCGGCGCGTGAATTCGGCAAATCGCGCTTCATCTCAAAGGACATTCGCGAACTGGCGGGGATATATTCGTAGAAAACAACGTTCCCGGCGCCTGTGGGAGTGAGGTATCTTATCTCCACCTCTGTAGGCGTATCGTTCGGGTTCTGCACGAGCGTCCAGGTGTCCCTTCCGGCAGAGGATTGTCCGTCCGGCAGGTAGAAGGCCCTGTGCGGCGCCGCGAGGCCGATAGAGTCGTGGCACGATTCACCTGTGCCGTTGTCCCAGTACATGGCCCGCTCGGCGATAATCGGCTGTGAGCCGTGAACCCGGGTTGAGAAATCAGGGTTCGGCAGAGTGGCCGTGCTGTTCACGTTTATCGTCTTCCGCGAACTGGCTGGCATCGAGAAGGTCGGAACGGGAACCGGGCCGGCGCCCGTCATATAGGTGACATCCACATTCGTCGGTGTGCTGTTCGGGTTCTGAATCAGTATGTAAGTCGTGAAACCGTATCCGGCGCACCCCTCGGCCAGGTAGTAATTCGTGGCCGGGGTGGTAGTGCCAACCGAGTCGTGCCCCTCACGACGGTTGTTTCTATACATAGCGCGCTCGGGAATGACAGGGACATTTGATTCCACTTTGATGGAGGCGTCTTTCTCTCCTATGTCGTCTTTCATGTTGAATGACGCCCGTGACGCCTTTGGGACGTTGTGGTTGACCGTCTTTGGCCCCTCTCCCTCTATCATGTAAGTTACGGTCACCGTTGCGTCCGTTGTGGCGTTCGGGTTCTGTATGAGGAGCCATGTCTCAAACCCCCACTTGCTGGAGCCCTCCGCCATGCCCCACTCCTTTGACGGCTTTGTCACCCCCATGGAGTTGTGTCCTTCCTCAACAGTCTGGCCCGCGCCGATCCATGTCATTGTCCTGTCCACCGCTATCGGCTTGTTCTCCAGGCACTCCACCAGTGTGGAGAAATCCTTTGGACCGAGGTCGTCGGCCGGGTTGATGGTCAACTGAGCGTTAGCCGGTATTGTCGGGTTGGGGTTCTTGACTATCGGGCCCGCGGTGGTCATGTATGTGACCTTGCACGTAACCGGTGTGCTGTTAGGGTTCACCACGGATATGTAGTCGCTAAACCCCCAGTCCGTGGAACCCTCCGCAAGGTACCACGTGGGGCTTATATGCATCTCGCCGTTCGGCCCGGTGTACGAATCCCAGGGGTTAGTGCTGGCCTGGTACGCGATCGCGTCTTCTTTAGCGCCGGACACGTAGCCGCGGGAGTTCTTGAATCTGGCATACACGGTTCTGGCGCCGTAGCCGCCCTCGAGCGTCCACGACCTGGAGGTCACGTATGGTTCCCACAGCGCGCCGACGAACGCCGAGCTATTTGAGATTTGCATCTGGATCAAGGAGGCGGAGTCGAACGGGTCGCTCGCCGAGAGTGTGAGCTGCACGGCGGCGGAGGTCGTGGAAGCCGCTCCGCTGTTTATCGATATAGACCCGGATGGCGGGGCGGTCGTCTCCTCCTCGGCGTTAACCGCGTAGGTAGGCACGGCGACCGCGTATTTTCTCACCCGGACACTGTCAACCACCGTCTGCCCTCCCCGGTAGTTTCCGTGGTCGTTGAAGACCCCCTGTGTGGCTTCTCCCGGGTCGAAATCGCCGGAAATGTTTGTCGCGGTCACGCCCACATCGTTCGCCCTCCTGATGCAACTCGATGGGTTATTTACCTGGTTGTACATCCACGTGTACCCTTTTTTCAGCGCGGTGTGGTGCCACTCGGTGTAGCCGCCGGCTTCATCTATAATGTCGGTGGCGTCATTCGCGCACGTCCCCAGGCTCACGTCGGCGTAAGAGTTCCCTATGAGCTTCTTTCTTATCTCGATTATGATGTCGCCGGTGAATGTGGCTTTCGACAGCAATGAAGCCGACTGAACACTTTCTTCCTCGCCAGGAGAGATCTCTATCCCATCAGGGTTGAAGTTCCAGGCCGCGCTGCTACCGTCTCCGCTTCTTATTTTCTTATCCCACTTTGATGTATTAAGCGAGTTGCCCGCGTCGTATCCTTTGAAGCGGCTGTAACCGGAAAGGTCACGCCCATCGGTGTAGCCGTAGCCGTAGGGGGGGTTGGGGAGGATGCCGTCATATTCGTTCTCCAGATGCAGGTAGGCGCCGGTGTTCCACGCGTAAAACCACATTTCGTTTCCCACCTTCAAGGGAACAAACGACTCGTACTGCCGCGGATAAAAAGGTTTCGCCATTGTTGTCCACGCGGTCAGGTTGTTCGGGAAGGTTGATCTCGCGTAGACATTTCTTGGGAGATCCCCGCCGTGGTAGTAAAGGTGATAGTAGTTGCTCGCGTCCTTGTAGATGCCGTCCGGGCATGAATCGATACCATCTTCTGCCGGGACCACGGGGTTTGAGGCGTCATCGATCCACGTTATCCCATCGGCGGAAGTCGCATGGTTTATGGGAAAGACGTTCGCACCGCCACGAGTTACCATGTCTTCGTACAGCATGTGCCAGGAGTTGACGCCCTCAACCCACACCAGAGGCGTCCCGGCCTGGTCTTTTACCATTGCGCCCGCCGACCAGTTTATCCCGTCGAGGGATGTATAGCGATAAGTGTCCAGGCTGGGCCATGCCGGTCTGTCGGTGGTCTCCACGTACATGTAAAACGTATTGCCCACTTTGACCACCGAGGGATCCTGATCCTGCCAGCCGGAGTCCATTACGGCGTCGCCGTGCTTGCTCCACGTTATTCCATCGGCGGAAGTCGCGTACCCGATATCCGAGGTTGCTTCATCAGGTCCCGGGTCGTTGTGCCACTCGTGGCCGCTGTACCACGCCTTGTAAGTGCTGTCGCTGCTGTCGTACAGGACGCTCATGCGCTCTCTTATAAGCGCGTCCCAGGCTGTTGAGAGGCCGGGAGTCAGGGCAGTCCCCACGCGTGATACCTTGTCGAGGTTGTCAGGCTGTCCGGTCAACGCAAAGTTGTCATAAAGCTGAAAGACGTTGTC
>PHEX01000098.1 GCA_002843005.1 Candidatus Anoxymicrobium japonicum
CACCGCCGACAGCGCGATGAACTCGCACTGGAACTGCGTCGCCATCATCCGCGCCAGCGTCGTCTTGCCGACGCCCGGCGGCCCCCACAGGATCATCGAATGCGGCTGGCCGGAGGCGAAGGCCAGACGCAATGGTTTGCCCGGGCCGAGCAGGTGCTGCTGGCCGATCACTTCATCCGGCGTCTGCGGGCGCAGTTGCTCGGCCAGCGGCGCGTTGCGGTCAATGTCGGAGGAGGAAAAAAGATCGCTCACGTTGATGTCCCCTGCTCCATTCCGGCCGCCGGCCCGACGATGTCCAGTTTGGGGAAATAATTACTGTAGCGGCGCACGTCGCGCGTCAGCAGACGCATGCCGCGCACCAGCGCATGGGCGCCGATGTAGAAATCCGGCATCGGCGACGTCTTCACGCCTGCCGCCAGCCGATAGACACGAAAGGCCTGCCCGGCGAGAAAGGCCGCATCCCACGGCAAGGGCTCGCGCAGCAAGGGCAAACCGGCCAGCGCCGCCTCCAGATCGGCCGCGCGTTCATAACGCGCCGCCAGTTCGGCGAGGATCAACGGGTTGATCACCAGTGACCCGGCTGTCGCCTGCCTTTCGAGCTGATCAAGCGACCACGACGCCCATTGCGCATCGTCGGCCAGCACATCGATCAGCACGCAGCTATCGACCAGCGTAGCCGGCGCCCGCAGCGAATACTCCGCCGGCGACTCATTGACTGCCAGATCGCCCATAGCCTCAGCCACGCAGGAAGTTCATGAATTCGTCGGTGCTCATGCCCTTGAACTGCGTCGCATTGGCCGAACCGCGCACGCGGGCAAACGCCTCGCGGACGCCGCCAGCCAACGACCGCAGCGGGCGAATCACCACCTCGCCGTTATCGCGCAGCTCGAATTCGACTTCGCCGTGTGGCAGCAGCCCGGCCTTCTCGCGAATGTCCTGCGGAATGGTCACCTGCCCCTTGCTGGTTATCTTCATGGCGCCTCCTGATTCTTACTCTTACCGAAGAGTATTACCACGACCACTCACTGTAAAGCACGCACCGCATCCAGCGGCGACACCACGCCGCCCCCGCCGCGATTGAGCACGTGCGTGTAGATCATCGTCGTCGACACATCCGAGTGCCCCAACAATTCCTGCACCGTGCGGATGTCGTAGCCCGATTCCAGCAAATGAGTGGCAAAGGAATGGCGCAGCGTGTGCGTCGACGCCGGCTTGGCGATAGCCGCCAGCCCGACCGCCGCCTTGATCGCTCGTTGCAAGGCCTGCTCATGCGTGTGGTGGCGGCGCTCAATGCCGCTGCGCGGATCGGTCGACAACTCACGCGCCGGAAAAACCCAGAACCAGCCCCACGCCCGCGGTGCGGCAGGA
The DNA here is from genome assembly GCA_002843005.1 of Candidatus Anoxymicrobium japonicum. Classification (NCBI taxonomy): domain Bacteria; kingdom Bacillati; phylum Actinomycetota; class Candidatus Geothermincolia; order Candidatus Geothermincolales; family Candidatus Anoxymicrobiaceae; genus Candidatus Anoxymicrobium; species Candidatus Anoxymicrobium japonicum. Next base: position 1,369 of record PHEX01000098.1, read on the forward strand.
TATTTGCGCACCAGTGCTTCCGGCATCTGCACACCGGGCCGACCGGCTTCCTCATCTCGCTCCCACAGCACCCGAACGCGGGCCAGATGCGCCTGCAAAGCCGGCACCGCCGACGCCGGCAAGACCGTCAGGCGATCCTTGCCCCCCTTGCCATGGCGCACGGTCAACTCGCCACGTTCAAAATCGACATCCTTGACCCGCAGGCGCACGCATTCCATCAAGCGCATGCCCGTCCCGTAAAGCAGACGGGCCATCAGCGCATGCGTCCCGTCCATCGCCGTCAATAACCGCTCGACCTCGCCGCGCGACAGCACCACAGGTGTCCGCTTCGGCTTCTTTGGCCGATCCAGATCGGTCAGCCAGGGCAGATCGACCCCCAGAACTTCGCGATACAGGAAGAGCAGCGCCGACAAGGCCTGCTGGTGTGTCGACGCTGCCACCTTCAACTCGGCAGCCAGATGACCAAGAAACCCCCTGACCTCATCCGCCCCCATCTCACGAGGGTGCCGACGATCATGAAAAGCCACGAAACGACGTACCCACTCGACATAGCAGCGCTCGGTCCTTATGCTGTAGTGCTTGTAACGAATGACCTCGCGAAGCCGCCCCAGCAAGGTCGAAGCTTGATTCAGTTCCATGCCGTACCTGCCAATCAAAATTCACTGTGTATAAATACAGTATTCCATCTTTATTGATATGACAAGAGGCTTTCAAGGCGCCATGTTCACCAGCGTATACAGCAAGAAGCCAGAATATGCGGCGACCAAGCCGGATATCCAGGCCAAGGGCCATGTTCGAGCGCCGTCCATTCCGGGAAATATCCGGATCAATTTGACCAAAGACCATGCCGGCCGTGCGTCTTCGGCTGACAGGCTGGCGAGAATAGATGGCGCCATTCCAGAATACACGGCGAATGTGCCGTCCACTTCACGTTAGAGGTCATATGTCGCTCTTCGACCTAATTATTGTCGGCGCTCTGATTGCTATCGTTTTTGCACTCATCCGTGCGAACGACGTGCTCGGAAACAACCCAAATCAGCAAGTTAAAGCCCTCGAAGATTTGGTCGGCCCATTTCCGACAAAAATGTCGTTCGCAGAAAAGCTACGCCTCAACAATTTTTTTGGCATCACCCCGACCAACCCACGCCGGGCTAGGTGGCTTGCTGTTGTTGTCGCGCTGTTCTTCCTCGCCATGCTTTGGCTGCAGCAATGACCTCTAACATCACGCTCAAAATCGCTCCCTCCGGTCGCTTGGACGCGCCGCAAGCGGCGCGCCATTTAGCTCAACGTTAGAGGGCAAGTCCTTGCAGACGCCCAGGTCATTCACAAGAATCTATTGGCTCGCGTGGCTAGCAGCTTTTTGCTGTTTTGCCGCAGCACTGATGTATTACGGCATCGAGAACACCTTGGGTTCGTTTGCCTTGTTTAGCGTCTTGCTGGGTGGCTTCGCATTCAATTTTGAATTCGGCCGCCTGATGGGCTTTCTCAAATTACATGCTCCATCTTTCTATTCGCAATTACCGAGTTCGCGATGGTTCGAGTTCAGCGCATTTTTCAGCCCGAGACTGCTTCGTACCCCAGAGATTGGTGCCCCCCACTACTGTGCTATGCAAACCTACCGTGCTGCTTGGCGGTTTTCTGTTGTCGCCATTTTTCTACCGTTGCTTATCAATTGGGTCGCAAAGGCATATGCCCTCTAACATTGCGGTCAAAGCCGCTCCCTCCGGTCGCTGGACGCTGCGCGATAAAGCGCCGCGCAGCGCCCTTTACCTAAAACGTTGGGCGGCGAGACATCCATGAGCGCAGACCTCCAAAACGCTGACTCGCGAGCACTTCACGAGCCGTTCTCAAAGGCCCTTGGCGCGAGCAACCCGCGCGCTGCGTTAGCTTGGCTCGTCGGCGTGCTTGCTACCCAATCTGCCGGCCTGCGCTCATCAAATTCTTACCTGGTCGCGTATACCGGCTGTCCAGAGGCGATCGACTGGCTTGAGGCAACCGTCGCCTCACCCGTAACTACGCATTGGGGTCAGGGTGCCGCGCTGTTGGGCACGCCTTGGCCGCGCATCAGAAACTGGCTAGTCGCTGGTGGTTCGCAACAACTTATGGCGCTCGACACGCTTATTGCCTATCGTGCTCCTGCGCCGAATATGGCGCCCTTGGCCCAAATCGCAGCCCCAGTCCTGCCCGACGCTCCTACACTCAGCGAGTATCAAGCAACGCTCATGGCAGTCCTGAACGAGCAAACCACACCGCGAGTCCGAAAGGCTGTCGAGAACGTTTTGGCTTACGCCACTGAAACCCTTTCGCGCAAAAATCGGGGCGTGTCGGTTGCCGATCTCCCTTTGTTATTCCTCCAACCGGAGGTATTCCAAAATGCATCCGAAATATTAGGTCGTCACGACTCCGTAATTTCTGGCATACGTCAGTCCGTCCAAGACTTGCTCGCGCAGCTCCCATCACGATCATGACGCGCCGCCCAACCCATCATTCGAGCGGACCTGCGCGAAAAGCCGCGCAGGCCGCTCAATTCAAACGTTAGCGGTCATCATGCGACTCCAAGTCACCACTGAACACATAAAGAAGCAGAACCGCAAATCAGCGTTCTTCGCACTATTCATGACAGTACTGTGTG
>PHEX01000099.1 GCA_002843005.1 Candidatus Anoxymicrobium japonicum
AAAAGTATTAGACCACTTCGAGTTGTTCCGCGAACCCGAATACAAGGAAATGTTCGCGAACAAGAAGGAAAATTTTGAATATGCCGTTCCGCTTGAGGAAATGAAAAGCCAGGTGGAATACGCCAAGACCTGGGAATACCGCGAGAAGAACTTCAACCGCGAAGCGCTGACCGTCAATCCAGCCAAGGCCTGCCAGCCGCTGGGTGCCGTGTTCGCTGCCGTCGGTTTCGAGAGCACCCTGCCCTTCGTGCACGGTTCGCAAGGCTGCGTAGCGTACTACCGCTCGCACTTCAGCCGTCACTTCAAGGAGCCGACTTCCTGCGTATCCTCCTCCATGACGGAAGACGCCGCAGTGTTCGGCGGCCTCAACAACATGGTGGACGGTCTGGCCAACTCCTACAGCCTGTACAAGCCGAAGATGATAGCAGTCTCCACCACCTGCATGGCGGAAGTGATCGGCGATGACCTCAACGCCTTCATCAAGACTTCCAAGGAAAAAGGCTCTATCCCGGCTGAATATGACGTACCGTTTGCCCACACGCCAGCCTTCGTCGGCAGCCATATCACCGGCTACGACAATGCGCTGCGCGGCGTGCTGACCCACTTCTGGGACGGCAAGGCCGGCACGACCGAACCAATGGTGCGCAAGCCCAATGACAGCATCAACTTCATCGGCGGCTTCGACGGCTACGTGGTCGGCAACAACCGCGAAGTGAAGCGCATCCTCAATGAGTTCGGCGTCGATTACACCATGCTGTGCGACCCGTCCGACGTCTGGGATACACCGACTGACGGCGAATTCCGCATGTACGATGGCGGCACCACATTGGAAGATGCTGCCAATGCGCTGCATGCCAAGGGCACCATCGTCATGCAATCGATCTGCGCAGAAAAGACGGCTGCCTTTATCGAAGAGCATGGCCAGGAAGTCGTGCGCCTGCACCACCCGGTTGGCGTGGCAGGTACCGACGAGTTCCTGATGGCGGTCTCCAAGCTGACCGGCAAGCCGATTCCTGAAAGCCTCACCAAGGAACGCGGCCGCCTGGTGGATGCCATCGCCGACTCCAGCGCGCACATTCACGGCAAGAAGTTCGCGCTGTACGGCGACCCTGACCTGATGCTGGGCCTCACCGCCTTCCTGCTGGAACTGGGTGCAGAACCTGTGCACGTGCTCTCGACCAACGGTGACGCCGATTGGGCTGCCAAGGTACAGGCGCTGTTCGATGCCTCGCCATTCGGCAAGAACTGCCACGTCTACGCCAAGAAGGACCTCTGGCACATGCGCTCACTGCTGTTCACGGAGCCGGTCGACTTCCTCATCGGCAACACCTACGGCAAATACCTGGACCGCGACACCGGCACACCGCTGATCCGCCTCGGCTTCCCGATCTTCGATCGTCACCACAAGCATCGTTACCCAGTGTGGGGCTATCAAGGTGCGATGAATGTGCTGGTCACCATCCTCGACAAGATCTTCGATGTGATGGACGCTGACACCAACGGCATTGCAACGACGGACTACAGTTTCGACATCATCCGTTAATCGCAGAACGGTCATCGGGTGCCAGCCGCCCGATGACCGCCAGCCCGAGGAAACAACATGGCAAACATTACTTTCAGCTCGCCAAAAATGAAAAAGGACCTCACGGTCTATGCCACGGCAGGCGATACCAGCACACTGCTGGCTCTGGCCAAGGAGCACAAGATCCCGGTGGATTTCGAGTGCGAGAACGGCGAATGCGGTTCCTGCGCGGTCAAGGTCACCATCCTGGCCAACAAGCAGCCCATGGGCATGCACCTCACCGAAAAGGAAAAGACGGTGCTCAACCTCGCCGGCAAGATCACCAAGGACCAGATCAAGGATGCCGAAGTCAATGACATCCCGCCACCATGGCGTCTGGCCTGCCAGTTCATCGTGCGTAATGAAGATGTACTGGTGAGCTTATAGTTTTCCAGCCACCTCCAAAGTTTTCCGGCTATCGCTCAAAAGGCAATGGCTGAGGAGAGGACACTACCCCTCTCCAAAGTATGACCTTATTCATAATCACGGCTCCTCTCTTCGCCTCCTCTCCGGAGGCATCTTTTTTTCCAGTACACGTCATGCCTTATAATTCAGTGAGAGAAACCCGGCGCATCATATCCGGCGCAAAAACTGAACAATGGAGCACTCAATGGCAGCAAACCCCAGGCCCGGCCAACCCAGCCTACGCATGAGCATGGACGCATTCTGCGCCTGGGATGGCGACACCCTGGTGCTGAATATCCTCGGCACCCCGAGCGCGAAGAAGGATGCCATCGGCAAGGTCAAGGGCCGCCAGCTCAAGGTCAGCGTCACGGCCACACCGGTAGCAGGCAAGGCGACCGACCACATGGTCAAGTTCCTGGCACCGGCGTTCGGCGTCTCCACCGGCGACATCGAAGTGGTATTCGGCAGGTTCAACGTCAACAAGCAGCTGCGCATCCGGTCGCCCAAACAGTTGCCGAGTGTCATCGAGAAGTTTCTCGCCGAGCAGGCGAACAAGGCCTGATATCGCCTCTCGGCAGTAAAACGTCGCTTTTGTCGGGTTTGCGACGCAGCTCAATTTTCACGCTTATCCATTAAAAACAGATACTTAAATAGCGCTCGCCGACTGGCATGGAGTTTGCTGAAGTCTGACTATCCTGGTCATCCAGACCATTACAGACACAGGCGAACCCATCATGGCATCCCTCAGCGAGAAGGTGCAGGACGTTTTCAACGAACCCGGTTGCGACAAGAACCAGGCCAAGGGTGAGAAGGAACGCAAAAAGGGCTGTACCAAGCAACTGACGCCCGGTGCGGCGGCCGGGGGCTGCGCCTTCGATGGCGCCAAGATCGCCCTGCAGCCGATCACCGACGTCGCGCATCTGGTACACGGCCCCATCGCCTGCGAGGGCAACGGCTGGGACAACCGCGGCGCAAAGTCGTCCGATTCGCTGCTCTACCGCACCGGTTTCACCACCGACATCAACGAGCTGGATGTGGTCTACGGCGGCGAGAAGCGCCTGTACAAATCCATCCGCGAAATCCTCGACAAATACGACCCGCCTGCCGTTTTCGTTTACCAGACCTGCGTCACCGCACTCATTGGCGACGATATCGAGGCGGTGTGCAAGGCGGCGACAGCCAAGTTCGGCAAGCCCATCATCCCCATTAATGCGCCCGGCTTCGTCGGCAGCAAGAATCTCGGCAACAAGCTGGCGGGCGAGGCGTTGCTGGAATACGTCATCGGCACTGAAGAACCGGAATACACCACGCCTTACGACATCAACATCATCGGCGAGTACAACCTGGCCGGCGAGTTGTGGCAGGTGAAACCGCTGCTGGACGAGCTCGGCATCCGCATCCTTTCCTGCATCTCAGGCGACGCCAAGTACAAGGAAGTGGCGTATTCGCACCGCGCCAAGGCGGCAATGATGGTGTGCTCGAAAGCCATGATCAACGTCGCGCGCAAGATGGAGGAACGCTACGGCATCCCCTTCTTCGAAGGTTCGTTCTACGGCATAGGCGACATGAGCGACAGCCTGCGCCAGATCGCCAAACTGCTGGTGCAACAAGGCGCGCCGGAAGAATTGCTGTCGCGCACGGAAAAACTGATCTTCCGCGAGGAAAGCCGCGCCTGGGAGCAGATCAACCATTACCGCAAGCGGCTTGAAGGCAAGAAAGTGCTGCTCATTACCGGCGGTGTCAAGTCGTGGTCGGTGGTCGCCGCGCTGCAGGAAGGCGGCATGGAAGTGGTCGGCACCAGCGTGAAGAAATCCACGGCCGAGGACAAGGAAAAGATCAAGGAGATCATGGGCGAGGACGCGCACATGTTCGACGACATGCGCCCGCGCGACATGTACGCCATGCTCAAGGAATCGCGTGCCGACATCATGCTTTCCGGCGGCCGCAGCCAGTTCATCGCACTCAAGGTCAAGATGCCTTGGCTCGATATCAACCAGGAACGCCATCACGCCTATGC
>PHEX01000100.1 GCA_002843005.1 Candidatus Anoxymicrobium japonicum
GCGACCACCGTGGACGTCACGATCGCCAGCACGTATGCCAACAACTGGCAGGACTACCAGAACGAGGGGACCCAGGTCCGCATCCAGGTCCCTTCGGGTTACAACGCCAGCACTGCCACGCCGCTGGTCATCGCCCTCCACGATTGGGAGCAGACCCGCTTCAACGCCTTCACCGACTATGCCGCCGCGGCCGACGCCAAGGGCTGGCTCCTCGCCGCCCCCGAAATGCACGGCGAGGTCAACACCGCCCCCAATACCGGCGCCGAGGTCATGGGCGCCCCCGCATCCCAGTGGGACGTCCTCGACACCCTCAACTACATGCAAACCTACTACAACGTCGACGCCTCCCGCATCTACCTGATCGGCTACGGCATGGGCGCCCTCACCGCCTATCTCTCCGCCGCCCGCTGGCCCCAGCTCTTCGCTGGCGTCGCCGCCGATAGCGGCCCATCCGCCCTCGTCATGTGGGAATACGAAACCCGGCCCTACATCCCGCCCGACTCCCAGGGCCTCACCCCGAACGAAGCGCTCAACTACGCCATCCGCCGCGAGTGCGGTTCCTACAGCGAACCGTATCACTATCTCGTCGCGATGCGCCGACCGTACCAGGCCGGCCACGAGTACGACCGCCGCAGTCCCTCCGAGTTCGCAGCCAACTTCAAACACGTCCCGCTCCTGATCCTCCACCCGCAGAACGATCAGGTCGTCCATCCGCATCACGCCGAGGACATGTACATCGACGTCAACGAGTTCGACCCCGATCGCCTCGAGCTCCAGTGGTTCCCGGGCAAACACGGCGACCGTTATCCCAACTTCGCCAGCTACACCCTGGACTGGCTCGATGTCTCCCAACGCACCCCCGGCCTCGCCCCGGCAGCCAACCCCTTCCGCGGCGAGTCCCCCATGCAGATCTGGTGGCTCGGCGTCGAGATGCCCACCGACCCGGCCAAGGCCCACTTCGTCTCGGTCCCGGTCGCCGACTACGTCACGGTGGCCCAAAGCATCACCATCCAGGTTGAAGACAACAACCTGCCCGCCGACACCTCCGTCAACCTGACCGTCGACTTGGCCCAAATCGGCTTCCCGACGACCAACACCTATCTGCTCGAACGCCTCAACAACGACACCGGCGGGTTCGCCAGCAGCTTCCTCCTGCCGGAAGCCGGCCGGCTGCGCGTTCCCGTCCAAAAGGGCGCCTTCAGTTTGCGCATCTACTACACCAACCAGATGCCGCTCACCACGACCCTGACCCTCCGCCAGGGCCTCAACGGTTACAGCGGCGCCCAGGACACCGCCATCTCGGCCTGGTTCCCCACCACCAACTACGGCGCTGAGCAGGAACTCGAGATCCGCAATCAGCACGCCGATCCCATCTCCGAGCCGTTGGTCAAGTTCAACCTGTCCGGCCTGCCGGCCAATGCCCAACTGCGCGCTGCGGCCCTCAGCGTCTACTTCATTTCCGGCCCCAACAATGCCAACCGCCTGCCCCTCAGCGTCTATGCCCTCAACCGCCCCTGGAACGAGTACCAGGCCGAGGGCGTACCCACCGATCGCGCCGGCGCCCGCGCCGACCTCCGCTACGTCTTCGCCCCCGATATCAAGCGCTACTGGGGCTTCGATGTCACCCAGATCGTCCAGAGTTGGCTGGTCGATCCCACCAGCAACCACGGCTTCATCCTGCGCGCCTCCGACATCTCCACGGATGTGGCGGCCGCCAGCAATCGTTTCAACATCGCTTCGGCCAACCACGTCACGGCCGGCTATCGCCCGGTGCTGATTCTGATCTACACCACCGGATCCGCGATCACGCCGACACCCACCAACACGCCAACCGCCGGTCCATCGCCGACGCCAACGGCCACAGCCACTCCCACCACCACGCCCGCGGCGCTGCCACAAACGCCGACGCTGCCCAAGGATTGGAAGCTGGTTCATTCCAGCCCCGGCGTCTCCTGGCGCGACATCCACTTCGTGGATCGCAACACCGGCTTCGCGGTCGGCGGCCCGGACTGGGAAACCATCGGCCCGCCAGCCAAGTTCATCAAGACGACCGACGGCGGCAAAACCTGGACCGAGCAGACGTTGGACACGCTGGGCTGGATGCGCGGCCTGAACTGCAAAGACGTAAACACGTGCTGGATCGCCGGCAAGTATGGAACCATCCTCCGCACCACGGATGGCGGCACTTCGTGGGAATGGGTTAACGTGCGCACCTCGTATGCGGGCTATCTTTACTCAGTTGGGCTGACCGGCAAAGGTGGCACAGTGCTCGTCGGATCGACGGGCACGCTCACCTTCCGATCCGAGGATGGCTACAACTTCGATGGGATCGACTCAGGTGCGGACACCGTCCAGTGGGACTTCGCTTGTCCGGAGCCGGGGACTTGTTACGCGGCCTCCAACGGACAGTTGGTGACGCGTACCACCGACGACGGGTTGACATGGCAGATCTTCCAGACCGAGTGGGCTTACCAGAAGGGCAACTATTTCGGGATCTCATGCACCGACCCAAATACCTGTTGGGTCGCCGGTGAGTACGGCCAGATCCAGGTCACCAGAAATGGGAAGTCGTCCTGGCCAACCTGGGAAGCGCAACACCCCAACATCCCGACCAACATCGACTTTTGGCGCATCCGCATGTTGAACGGACGCCAGGGTTACGCAGTCGGCACGGGAGGCGCCATCTACCGGACGGACAACGGATCCACGTGGAAGCCCTTCGTATCACCCACGACGGAAAAGATCCTTGACCTACAGATCTTCAGCATGGACGACTTCTTCGTGGTCGACTGGGGCGGCCAGGTATGGCACTACGGGGTGCACACCCTACCCATGGCGACCCCGACCGCGACGGCCACGGCGACAGCCACGGCGACAGCCACGGCGACAGCCACGGCGACAGCCACGGCGACAGCCACCCATACACCCACCGCGACCGCGACACACACACCCACCGCGACCGCGACACATACGCCGACAGCCACGGCGACTAATACGCCGACCGCGACTCCGACCATGACCCCGACCGCCACACCGACGCAAACGCCCACGGCCACCGCGACCCCGACGCCCAGCGTCGGGAGCGTGGCAGGCGTCGTGTTCCATGACGTGAACGCGAACGGCGCGCAGGATGCCGGCGAACCGGACCTGTCCGGCGTAACCGTAACCCTGCGCGGTCCCGCACCGCTCACCGCCGCAGAAACGACCCTCACCGGCGCGGACGGGCGCTACGACTTCCACACGGTGGAACCCGGCGCGTACACCGTGGCCGCAACCCCGCCGGAGGACTACTTCACGCCGGACGCCGCGCCGCAATCGGTCGACGTGGCCGCCAACGCGACCGCACAAGCCGACTTCTCCCTGCGCACCTATGTGAAGAGCTACCTTCCACTGTTGCGCAGGTAATCGTTCGCTCGACGGCAAAACAGTGCGGCGGGTTCCGCACTGGCATGACGCGGGGCACCCGCCACCTGCCACGTCACCGACATACCTATACATCTGGAACAACAACAGAAGCGGAAAGCCGGCTACTTGTGTGGCCAAGCTGGAGACTTTGGAATTACGCGCGTTTGGAGTAGAATCCAGAATGGACACCACGCCTCTCCGTGCGTTGCAGCACAACACCGAGGCGAAAAGGTAAACGGTCCAGGTCCAAATGGCGGCACAAGCGAAAGACATTCTACAGATGCACGGCTTCACATTCGAAGACCAACTCAGCGAGGAGGCAACCGTCGCAAATGGAGAAGCGTTGACGACCTCAACTGCGACAGTGGTTGCTCCAGCTATTGCCTCATCGTCCAAAGGAGAAGACACGTGAGCAGAAGTGCAAAGGTTTTTCGTTCAAAGTGGTTGCTGCTCGCGGCAATTATAGTGGGAGTTGGGATCAGATTGTTGGCAGCTACCAGGGGACACAATTACGACGTTGACTCGTTCATCATTGTGGCCGATCTTGTTGACCACGGACGTAATGTCTATGCCAGCACCTCGCGATATAACTATGGGCCAATCTGGCTCAATGTCTTACATGCCATATACCGATTATCTTCCAGGGATGTCGTTACCTTTCGCTACATGCTGGCCGGCTTTCTCGGCCTGGTTGACGTAGGCATCTTCATTATCTTGTGGCGGAAATTTAGGCGAACGACGGCTTACTTGTTCTTTTTCAACCCCATTTCTATCATCATCACGGGCTATCATAGTCAGTTTGATAATCTAGCCATCCTCCTGGGCTTACTCTCTGTTGTACTACTTGGAGATCATCTCGACAAACGTCTCAGTAAGCGGGAATTACTAGGATTATTTACACTTGGCCTCTCATTAATGACAAAACATATACTGTTTGCATTCCCTGTATGGCTAGCAGTCAAACAAAAAGGGAGCCTGCGAAAAATCGCCGTAGTTATTGTGCCGATCTCGGTGTTCTTGTTAGGATTTGTTCCATATTGGCATGAAGGTAAGCAAGGAATCATCCAGAATATCTTCCTATACGAATCATGGAACAATGCGTACTTTTACAAATGGTTTGTTCCTATGGGTATTCAACTGATCTTCACGCGCAAGATGATCTGGATATCCCTGCTAGCTTTTTTCGCCTTTGTCTTTAGACGAAGAAATGCCCCTGAGTCCTTGCTTCTATACACTGGTGTACTCATCGCAACCTCCCCGGCGATCGCGAATCAGTATCTGGCAATTGTCATTCCGTTTGTCGCAGCAAACACGAACATCTTCCTGGTCCTGTATACGTTGATTGGAACATGGTATCTTCTGGTTGATCATCACGGTCTGCACATTTCTTCGTTACAACACATCATCAACATAGACCAGGGTGTATGGTATACCATTTTGGTTTGTATGTTATGTACAGCGCTCGTTTGGATCGCATGGCGCCAGGGCATAGTCGCTTTCCTCAAGAAAGGAGTCCTTGAAGCAAAGATCCAACTAGGATATGAGGAATGAGTTCTTGTACTGGGACCCCCCATACTGGCGGTGCGTGACGAAACTTTCACGTTGCGCACCGCCCCCTTTTCATGCGCCATTCATTCTCCGCTCGTATACTCTTCACGATAGCCTGGAAAAGAAACAGTGGGTGCAGATATAACATACAAGGCGTCGCCCGCGCCTATTTTGTAGATTTTTCGATTGCGGCAGCCCACTGGCTTTCAAACCGGCGATGATCTTC
>PHEX01000101.1 GCA_002843005.1 Candidatus Anoxymicrobium japonicum
GGCCTTGTTCGCGAAGTGGATTTTCTCTCATGGCGGCAAGCCCGTCAGCAAAACGCTCAATCTGGGGTTTTTCAGCAAGAGTTTTTATCCCTCGATGCTTGCGTTGATAGTGGGAGCGATTGTGGTAGTCGCAGGTGGCGTATTATTCAAAAAGCCGTTCAACGAGTATTTCGACAACGCGCAAAAAGGAGATGAACTGGTTGAAGAAACTGGAGATCCCGCTTGACATGGGCGCTCCGGGCGATCTCCGCGCCGGTGAGGACGTGTTGCTTTACGGCTACGCCCTCACAATGAGGGACGCTGTGCTCGGGCGGCTCGAGGCGCTGGTGGACGCGGGGGAAAAACCTCCGTTTGAAGTTTGTGGTCAGCTCATTTTCCACGCGGCGCCGACCCCGCCGGCGGCAGGGCGCGCGACCGGGGCGATAGGGCCTACGACGTCCACGCGCATGGATCGCTTCCTCGGAATGTTGTTTGAGCTCGGCGTGAGGGCGACTCTCGGCAAGGGCCGAAGATCCGAGGACGCCCGCCTCCTGCACGAAGCGTACGGCGCGGTGTACTTCGCCTCGCCGGGTGGGATCGCGGCTCTGTTCGGTGGAATGGTCGAGAGCATGACGCAAGTCGCCTGGGAGGATCTCGGGCCTGAGGTCGTATACCGCGTGAAACTTGCGGGTCTTCCGGCGCTTGTGGCGATAGACGCGCGCGGCGAAGACCACCTGGCGAAGCAGTACAAAATCTATAAAATGTGACACAGGCATTCTTGCCTGTGTCTCGCCCTTGGCCCTTCTGTCGTATCTGATGTACAAAGTTTCTTGAAAACGCATAAAATGGTTTGACCCCATTATGCGTTTGGTCAAGAAAAGGGAGAAGTGTGGACAGCGTAGACGTTACGGGCAACGACAGCGCGCATCAGGAATTGCCAGGCAAATTCATCACTTTCGAGGGCTGTGAAGGCTCTGGAAAGACGACACAGGCGCAACTGCTCACGGAGCACCTGCTTGATGAGGGCAAGGACGCGGTGCTGTGCCGCCAGCCGGGCGGCACACCGCTGGGGGAGAGGATTCGCGAGATACTCCTTGACCCCAAATGCTCTGACATGGCCCCTGTTGTGGAGGCACTGCTTTTTACGGCCGATCGGGCCCAGCAGGTCATCCAGGTCATCCGGCCAGCCCTTGTGGAGGGCAGGATAGTTATCGCGGACCGTTTTATAGATAGCTCGCTTGCCTACCAGGGGGTAGGAAGAGGCTGTGGCCTCGAGGCTGTCAAGAACCTCAACGAATGGGCGTGTGGCGACATCGAGCCGGATCTCACTATATTCCTGGATTTGAAGGTGCGCAAAGGCTTGAGCAGGGTGGCTTCACGGGGACTCGATCGTATTGAGCAGGAGTCTATGGAGTTCCACGAGAACGTGCGCCACGCGTACAGCATGCTCATGAAGATATTCCCGTATCGTTATGTGTCTGTTGACGCGCTCGGTACACCGCAGAAGGTTCATGCCCGCGTTCTCAAACACGTCAAAAAGATCACCTGACGAAAGGTTGTTGTCAGTTGCTATGGGATGAGATAGCCGGTCACAAGACAGTGTGCTCGAGCTTGCGTAGAGCCGTCGAGCAAGGAAATGTCAATCACGCCTATATGTTCGCCGGGCCCTCAGGCGTGGGCAAGTTCATTGTCGCCAGGACTTTTGCCGCGTCTATTCTCTGTTCAAAGGGAGACTGTGGCGCCTGTAACGTTTGCCGCCGCGTGATGGAGGAGAAGCATCCTGACGTAACTGTTGTTCGGCCTGAGGGCAAGAACATCCGGATTGAGACGATCAGGAGTATCCGCATGGATGCTTTCAAGAAACCTGTCGAGTCGGATCACAAGATCTACATAATCAAGAACGCCGAGCGCATGTGGGAAGAAGGCGCGTCCACCTTGCTCAAGGTTATCGAGGAACCGCCTGACAACGTGATTTTCATACTGGTGACGACAAACGTTGGAGGTGTGCTGCCTACGATCCGGTCGCGCTGCCAGGAGATAAGGTTCTCAAACGTGCCGGCGGATGAGCTCAAGGCTTACCTCATGGAGAAAAAGGATATCAGCCCCGAGAGAGCCGACCTCGTGGCGCGGCTCACAGGCGGGGTGCTCGGCAGGGCGCTTGATTGGTGCGACGAACCGTGGAGGCTCACACGGCGTGATGATGTGATCAGGTGCGCACAAGCGCTTCGCAGGGTCGACCTCAACCAGGCTTTAGTCCTCGCCCGGGAGCTATACCGCGACGTGCGCGCTCCCACAGATGAACTCTCCGTCGCGTACCAGGACAAGAAGAGCATGCTCACTGATGGGACGCTGGATGGCGCTACGGCCAGAAGGATTTCGAAGGAACTCGATGACGAATGCAAGCGCGAGCAGGTCAAGGAGGAGATTCGAGGGGTCAAGGAACTCTTCTCGACGTTAGCATGGTGGTATCGTGATATCCTGTTATACGGACAGGGTGCGCGCGCGGCTCTTCTGATCAATCGCGATCTTGAGCGGGAGATCGCGGAGGAAGCGGACGCGCTTTCACCCGTCAACCTTCTGAAGTGCATTGAGATTCTTGGAGACAGTATGAGAGCAGCCGAGCAAAACGTCCCGGCGCAATTGAACATAGAGAGCGCTCTCTTCGGGCTGCAGGAGGCGCTTTATGTCTAAGACTGTAGGCGTGTCATTCCGTCCCGGAGGCAAGGTGTACCTGTACGATCCCGAAGAGCTTCCGCTGGCGCCCGGCGATGAGGTAATAGTGCCTGTGACGCGCGGAGTCGGCTACGGACGGGTGGTGACTCCGGTAAAGCAGGTCGCTGACGAGGGTTGCGATAAACGGCTCAAGAAGGTTTTGCGGCGCGCCAGCGCGGGGGACAAGGAGCGTCAGAAGGAGAACGTCAAAAATAAGCGGGAAGCGTACCGGACTGCTCGGAAGCTGATTCACGAACATGGACTTCACATGAAACTGGTGGACATGGAGTACGGCTTCGACGGCGCCAGCATAGTCTTCTACTTCACCGCGGGGGATCGCGTGGACTTTCGCGATCTTGTTAGAGAACTCACAACGACTCTCAATGCGCGAATAGAGCTTCGCCAGGTGGGAGTACGCGACGAAGCGAAGAGGATTGGCGGCCTTGGCCCGTGCGGGCGCGATCTCTGCTGCAGCCTGTTTTTGTCCGACTTCAACCCCGTCTCGATAAAGATGGCGAAAGAACAGAATCTGTCGCTGAACCCTTCCAAGATCAGTGGCGTCTGCGGTCGGCTCATGTGCTGTTTGAAGTACGAAGCCGCGGCTTATGAGGAGTTTAATCGGAGAGCCCCCTCGATTGGCGCTACGGTAGCGGTAGAAGACGGAACAGGTAGAGTTGTTGGCTACCACGTGCCGATGGGCCTCGTTGTGGTCGAGATCGAAGCTGGCAAGCGAGTGAACGTGTCGCTTAAAGATTTCGAATCGCGGGAGTAGCCAGCAGTAACGGCTTCCGTGAAAAACATACGCAGCGCCAACTGAGAAGGTGGGATTCGAACCACCCCACGCGCCGCTCGGCGCACGGTGTTTCAGCTTTGACACCACGCCATCAGACTCAGTATTACAGCGGA
>PHEX01000102.1 GCA_002843005.1 Candidatus Anoxymicrobium japonicum
ATCCGGGGTTTCTCCGCCGGTTGTCACGTTCACGTCTCTCGTTCCCGCCGCCGCGCCCGCGCCTATGGTGATGTTTGCCGTGGCGTGCGTGGCGTCGGTTACTGTTGTTGAGTTGACTGTTATGTCCGCGCCGAAAGAAGCGGTCGAGCCCGCCCCGAACGCCGTGTCGGTTCCCACGATGTCCACGTTCATGGTCTGGCCCTGCGCCCCGGAGGTGGGGAGCACGGATGCGATCGTTGGACTGTCAAATCTGGCAAAACGGTTGCGGGCTGCTCCTCCAATTGTGGTGAAGTCTCCTCCGGCATAGACAGTAGTGCCGGAGAGGTAGACTTCCCAGATGTTGTTATTTGCGTTCGGGTTCCAGGCAGTGGCGGCGCCGGTGCTCACGTCAAGTGCCGCGATGCGGTTTCTTGTTGTCGCGCCGCCTGCTAAGGTCGTGAAGTCTCCCCCGATAAACACGTCTGAGCTCGACGGCGTGATGTCGCGGACAACGTCGTTCGCATTCGGGTTCCAGGTGGTTGCATTTCCATTGGTCATGTTCAGCGCCGCGATGCGGTTTCTCGCTTGCCCGCCGATGTTCGTGAAGTACCCCCCGGCGTAAACGGCAGTTCCGTCCCCGGAGATCGCAAGTGTAATGACGTAGGCGTTCGCGTTCGGGTTCCAGGCGGCGTCAGCATTTCCATTGGTCATGTTCAGCGCCGCGATGCCGTTTCTCGCTTGCCCGCCGATGTTCGTGAATCCTCCTCCTCCGACGTAGACGGTGGTTCCGGAAATGAGGATGTCACATATTTCAGCGCCCCCGGTCGCGTTCGGGTTCCAGGTGGCGTCAGCATTTCCATTGGTCATGTTCAGCGCCGCGATGCCGTTTCTCGCTTGCCCTCCGATGTTTGCGAAGTACCCCCCGGCGTAAACGGTAGTTCCGGAGACGGCAAGTGTGTAGACATAGTTGTTCGCGTTCGGGTTCCAGGCGGTGACGGCGCCCGAGGTATCAAGCGCCGCGATGTGGTTTCTGGCGGTGGGAGTGGTGCCGATGTTATGGAACCATCCCCCGACATAAATCGTGGTTCCGGAGACGACTATTGACTCGACAACATCGTCCGCGTTCGGGTTCCAGGTGGTAAGCGCTCCTGTGGAGTCAAGCGCCGCGATGTGGTTTCTGGGCGTCATCCCGCCACCTTCGGGGCCCACGTTGTGGAAATCGCCGCCTATATAAGTAATGCCGCCCACGATTGCTACAGTGCGCACCTTTCCATCTGTCACATAGGTGCCCTGGTTGGGAGTAGAGTTCATGGCTGCATGCGCGACCGGCGGGGCGATTAGCCCGGGCGCCAGGCCCGCGAGAAGGAGAACCAGCGCCACTGTGGTGATTACTTTGCCTAATGTCTTTGATTGACGGTTGCCGCCTGCGGTTTCCATAACTCCTCCTTGTCAAGAGACATGAACTCGATACCGATACAAAAAATTATATCACTGTCCTACAACTGTCAAATGATGGAAACGCAACACAGGGGCTTGACCCCCTGTGTTGCGTTTTAGTTAGAGAAGCCACCTATTGTGTCGGTGCCGGCGCCTCTGTTGTTCCAGTACATGGCGCGCTCGACCATGATTTTTTTACCGGCGGTCTTTGATGTGACTTTGATGGAGGCCCCGATATACGGCAGTTTGTCCGCCATGTTAAACGTTTTGCGGGAGTTAGCAGGGATGGTCTCCGTGAAAACAACGTTTCCCGTCCCGGTGTTGGTGAGATATGAAATCTCTACCGAGACAGGAGTTGTGTTCGGGTTCTGTACGAGCGTCCACGTCTCCGTGCCAGCGTATGTCTCTCCGTCCGGGAGGTAGAAGGTGGCATGCGGTGAGTCCATCCCTATTGAATCGTGGCACGCTTCTCCTGTCCCGTTGTCCCAGTACATGGCGCGCTCCGCGATGATGGGGGCAGAGCCGTGGACTTTCGTCGAGAGGTCTGTTTTAGACACATCCGCCACGTCGTTTACCTTGATGGTTTTGCGGGAGTTCGCCGGCATGGTGAACGGGGCCTGGGGCTTTGCTCCTGTCGGGGTCATGTAAGTGACTGTGACATCAGTTGGAGTGGCGTTGGGGTTCTGCACAAGCAGGTAAGTGGTGAACCCCCAGTCTGTTGTGCCCTCTGCCAGGTAGTAGTCGGTTGCGGGAGCGGTTGTCCCTATGGAGTCGTGGCCCTCCCGACGGTTGTTCCTGTACATCGCCCTCTCAGGAATTACAGGGATGTCTGACTCTACCTTGATAGAGGCGTCTTTCTGCCCTATGTCTGTTTCCATGTTAAAGGAAGCGCGGGACGCCCTGGGGACGTTGTGTGTGACTATCTTTAGTTCCTCTCCCTCTATCATGTAGGTGACGGTCGCCGTGGCGTCTGTTGTGGAGCTCGGGTTCTGTATGAGGAGCCAGGTCTCAAACCCCCACTTGCTGGAGCCTTCGGGGAGGTACCACGTCTTTGCGGGCGCGGTGACCCCTACGGAAGAGTGACCCTCCGGGGAGTCGGCCCCCGGGCCTGTCCACGTCATGCGCCTGTCCACGCAGATCGTCTTTTCCTCCTTGCATTCGACTTTTGTAGAGAAGTCTGTTTGGCCTATGTCGCCACTCGGGTCGAAAAATGTCTGGGACATGGCGGGCAATGAAATCTCCGCTCTTGTCTGAGGCCCTGTCTTTGTCATGTAAGTCACAAGAGCTGTGACTGCGGTCGTGTTAGGGTTCGCGATTGTGATGTAGGTCACAAAGCCATAGTCGGATGTGCCCTCCGCCAGATACCAGATGGGTGAGCTTACGGTGTACGTTTTTGCGTTGGAAGTTCCATTGTTCGCCGTAACTGTGACCGGCCCGGTCACGGCGTCAGAGGGAACCCTCACCACTATTTCAGTGTCCGACCATGAGATGTAATCCGCCGCGGCGGCCTTGATCGCGTTGAAGTTGACTGTAGCCGCGCCCCGTGAGGGGCCGAAATACGCGCCTTTGATGGTGATGACGGTTCCAGCCGGGCCGAACGAAGGTGAAATTGAAGTGATAGATGGCTTCTGCGGTATTATTGTGAACGTCAGGGCATTGGATGTTCCTCCGCCCGGAGCGGGGTTGGACACGGTTACGTTAGCCGTCCCGACTGCTGTTATGTCTCCTGCCACGATGACGGCTGTGAGCTTTGTGGGTGATACATAAGTGGTCACGCGACTTGCTCCGTTCCACATTACATCTGAATCCGGCGTGAAGTTGGTTCCGTTCACGGTCAAAGTAAAGCCAGCTTCTCCGGCAGTCTTGCTGGCGGGAGAAATGGAGGTAGTGATTGGCACGGGGTAGCGGATCTGGAAACCTCCCGCAAGCGTGCCTGATTGCCCGTCGGCGTTCTCTACAAAGACATCCCAGTCCCCGCCTGCCGCCCCGGTGAGATCAAAGTCGCACGTTATCTGGGTTTCTGGAGTGACTACCACGCTGGTGGCGACGATGTCGGGCTGTCCCAACTTCTTGAGGCGAACAATGGCGCCGGTCTGAAAACCGGTTCCAGCGAGGTCTGTGATGTTCACTGTGCCGTT
>PHEX01000103.1 GCA_002843005.1 Candidatus Anoxymicrobium japonicum
TTCTTGTGAAACGGCGCGGTCGCTTCGTTTGACGCCGGAAAAGTCATCGGCAGCTTTCCTCCGGGGTTGACGTCGCCAAACAGGATATCGGCTACGGCGTTGCCGCCCTCCATGCCGGGATACCATGCCATCAAAATCGCTTCCACTTCGTCTTGCCACGGGGTCGTGACGATAGCGCCGCCCCCTTCCAGCACGACGACGCACCTGCCGTTCTCGTCCGCGACAGCTTTTATCAATCTTTCTTGCTTCAAGGGAAGAAGAAGGTTCTCACGGTCGCCGCCAGTATGGATCACAGGCATGAACTCGCCTTCATCCTTGTGCGTAAGACCCGCGACCACCACAACAGCGTCCGCGTCTCGCGCGGCGAGTCGAGCGCGGTTGAGGTTCCTGCCACTTGCATAGATCACCTCCACGTCGCCCGCGGCCCTGTTCCTGATTCCATCGAGCGCGGTTGCCACGTACGGGGGCCTGACCCTGCTGCTGCCGTGGTCGCCAATGTTTTTTTTCGACGCCAGTGAGCCGATGATTGCCAGCTTTTTTATCGAACGTTTTTGAAGCGGTAGAGCCCCAGCCTCGTTCTTGAGCAGGACGATCCCTTTCCTGGCGACCTCAAGGGCGAGATTCGCGTGCTCGGCGCCGGCGACCGTTGAAATGTCGTACGACCCCGGCTTGCCCACTGTGGAGAAACGCGCCTTTTGTCTCAGCACTCGCGTGACAGACTCGTCAATGACGCTTACGGGCACCTTGCCGCGCTTGACCTTGTGCTTGAACCCCGGCCCGTAGCGCCACCTGTACGGCATCTCGATGTCGAGGCCCGCCAGCGCGCCCAATCTTCCATCTCTCAAACCCAGAGTGAAGTCGGACATCACAAAACCGTCGAAACCCCAATCGCGCTTGAGTATGTCACGCAGGAGGCGCGTGTTGTGACCGCAGTACTCGCCGTTGACCTGGTTGTAAGCGCTCATGATTGAGGCGGCGCCCGCGCCGACGCACCGCTTGAAGTGTGGGAGGTAGATTTCCCGCAGCGTACGCTCATCGACGCGCACGTCCACGAAGAAGCGCGCCTCCTCCATGCTGTTGCACGCGAAGTGCTTGACGCACGCCATCACGTGCCGCTGTACGCCTTTGACGGTTGCCACGCCCATGACTCCAAGCAGGTGCGGATCCTCACCGAACGTCTCTTGCGCCCGTCCCCAGCCGGGGTGCCTCGGCACGTTTACGCACACGCCGCCGAAGAAGTTGGCGCCCTGAGCCCGCGCCTCGATTCCCATGGCCGAGCCCACCCGCTCGGCAAGCGCCTCGTCCCAGGTGGCGCCACGGGCTATCGCCACGGGAAAGCAGGTGGAGTGGTTCAGGCAGATGCCACGGGGACCGTCGGTAAACTTTATCGGAGGGATTCCCAGGCGTTTGTTTCTACCTGAGTTCCATGTGGCGCTCCCATAGTTGATAGCCATCAAGCCGAGGCCGGCCAGGCTCGTGCTGCCGGCCATCTGCCGGAGTTTCTCGCCGAGGCTCATACGCTTCACGAGCGCGGCTATTGACCGCTCGCGCATCAAGCCTTCCTCAGCCGTGATCACGTCGTCAAAAGTTATGTTCGCGGCGCCGTTGTCCATTCGCGCACTCCTTTCTTGAGACGCTTGTGTCTTTACTTCCAAAACCTTCGATGGATGCGCGCGAGAAATCCGTCGCGCAGAGTGATTGCCTGCATGGGGCAAAGTTCCATGCAGCAGTAGCACGAGACGCACTTCGAGTAGTCGTAGCCGGGCGGTTTTCCGCCGCTGGTTATCGCGCCACCGGGGCACAGGTCACCGCAACGGCCGCACGCCGTGCACGACTCCTTGTCCACCTCGAATACAGGGTGGTCACGCCTGGGAAAGAATGGGTTGATCAAGCGTGTCGAAATCATTCCAGACTTCATGAGTATCGGCAGGTGGAAATTATCGAGCACGGTGGCGTCGCCTGAGATATCTATTCGAGAGACGTCTATTTCCCCCAGGCCCTGCTGATTCGCGTAGTCGAGCATCGCGTTCTTGTGCGGTTTCATGCCCATCATGTGAGCCATGACAGCGTCCAGCGCGACGCCGTTGTCCGATGCGAGTATTTTTCCCACGGGGTAGAGGCTCTTGCCCGTGGGGCCGTTGCCCTGCATCCCGACGATGCCGTCCATGATGACGATGTCTGGAACCTTGAGCCGGTAGATGTTGACCAGCATCTCGGAAAAGACGCGCATGCCCGGAAAGCGCCGGTGGAGCATTGTTTTTTCGCCGCCGACCACAAAACCGAAACTGTTCTTGATGGCGCCGGTGAGGCCGGTCAGCAGGTGCGTCTTGAATTTCGGAAGTGAAACCAACACGTCGGACTCGAGGGCTTCTCTAGAGACGTTCACTTCTATGTTTTTTCCGGGAAGCTTCACGAGTTTTACTTCGGTTGCCATGTTCGAGAAAGTGCCCATGGAAGCGTCCAGTATTCCTGAGACCCGCGCGCTTTCCTCGATGGCGCCGTAACCAAGAACTCCGGGATTGTCCGAGACGGTCACTTTTCCACCTGCCGAAACAAGACGCTTGACTACCGCCTCGACCACGGCGGGGGAAGTGTTCACGTGTCTTTCGGGTGGATACGGTCCAAGGATATTGGGCTTGACCAGCACGCTTTTGCCGCGCACGTCGAGTGGGAACTGCTCGAAAACAGTATCCAGCGCCGATGCCACATTTTTGTATGACGCGTCGATAACCAGCACTTTAGACACGCGCGCTCCTTTGAACAGCGATCCCATCCTTGTTGTATTATATCCAGTGCAGGAGTTTGGTTTAAGGTTTTTTTGGAGACGTGCTTGAGATGAAAAATGTACTGCTTCTCAACGCTACGTTTGAACCGCTCTGCGCGATAAGCGCGAGAAGGGCGGTGGTGTTGCTTTTCAAGGGCAAGGCGGAGGCGCTGGAGCAGGATGGCGTGGCGATGCGCTCGGAGAAGCTCGCGATAGCGATACCGTCAGTCATGCGACTCAAGTATTTTGTGAAGGTGCCGTATTACGGGCGGGCGAACCTTTCCAGCCGGGCCATATTCGCGAGGGATGGATGGAAGTGCCAGTACTGCGGCGGGCACGCCGAGACGGTGGATCACCTGGCGCCGCGCAGCAGGGGCGGAGAGCATTCGTGGGAGAACGTCGTCGCGGCTTGCAGGAGGTGTAACGGAAAGAAGCGGGACAAGCTCCCCGGCGAGGTCGGTCTCAAGCTGGCAAGGAAGCCCGGGGCGCCACGGGGGCCGGTTGCCGTAAGCCTGACGCTGGGGACGATTTTACCGGAGTGGGAGCGGTATCTCGAGTATTGCAGATTGCGTTCTGATTGAAGCTATGTCTGACGTCGCGCTTGTAGCTCAGTGGATAGAGCAGTGGCCTCCGGAGCCACGTGTCGGGGGTTCGAATCCCTCCAAGCGCGCCAGAGTAGTTTAGAATGTGACGTCACAGACAGGAATGTCTGTGCTTTGCGATGAGTAGGGGTCAGGCACCG
>PHEX01000104.1 GCA_002843005.1 Candidatus Anoxymicrobium japonicum
TCAGACTCAGTATTACAGCGGAGCGCGTGATTCGATGCCGCCGCTGTTCTTGAGTGAATTCAAACTTGTAAGCGTGGATCGCGGCGCGCGGTGACCCCGTCGTGTATTCTTCAGCCGGCTCTCTCCGCCAAGAGGCCCCGAAGGGCCTCTTGGCGGAGAGAGTGGGATTTGAACCCACGAGGCCCTTGTGGGGCCCACACGCTTTCCAGGCGTGCGCCTTAAACCAGACTCGGCCATCTCTCCATGAAAAAGTCTAACAGGTGGGGTGCGACAGCGCCATATTTCCTTCGGCTACATAGGTCTTTCGTTCATGGAAGCGTACGCCATCGGTCTCGTAGCGCATGATCACGTCGGCGGCGCGTTCCTCGTCACCAACTCTATCGGGCTGGCATTGAACGTTCTGGTCACTGTGCTCATAGCTATCTATCGAAAGTGGACACCGGACGAAGCCGGGCTTTTCGCCGGGGAGCAGGCGGTTGCCGGGATTGAAGCCTCTACCGCTTCGGGTGCCTCGAGAAGAACCGCCACATCATTTCGTTCGCCGAAAGGTCGCGCGCCGGCTCGGTGCCGCCGGTGTAACGTTTGCCGCCCGGCCAGGAGTGCCCACCGTTGTTTACTGTGACGAGCGCGACCTCGGCGCCGTTTCTGCCGCCGGTGTAAGTCTGAGTCATCACGTTGCCGTTAGGGCTCGTTGTCGTGACTGGCGTGTTTGAGCATCCGTCCCACTTGACCCACGCGTCAACCGAGTAGCTCACCGGCCGGTAAACCGCCTTTGAGAGTCCGGTGCCCTGCCCTCCCTCGTATGGAACATTTTTGTCTTGCCTGCCGTGGAACGCCATGACCGAAACCGGATTCTTGGGAGGGGGAAAGGTGATGAAATCGGCCCCGGCGCCAGGGCTTGCCCCAATCGAGCCCGCTACCGGCGCGATGGCCGCAAGCACATCCGAGAGCCGCGAGCCGAGCAGGTAGGTGAACATCCCGCCGTTCGAGATGCCGGTAGCGTAGATGCGATTTCTGTCGATCGCGTAGTCCAGCTCCAGCTCCTCTATAAGCGTTCTCGCGAAGGTAACGTCGTCAACATTGTTGCGCGACGCGTATCCGAATCCGAAAAGGACGTTCCATGTCAGGAGGCGGTCGGCGAGCAATCCCGTGCCGTTCGGGTATGCGGCGATGAAGCCCTCCATGTCGGCGGTGTCGTTCATGCCGGTCATGACTACGGCGCCGCTCGCGTTTCCAGTTCCGCCATGAAACACCAGAACCAGCGGTGCCGGCTTACTGTCATCGTATGACGGTGGCAGGTGTACGATGCATGTGCGCTCCCGTCCGCCCGCCGACACTGTTTTCACTGAGTCGCGCGGGCCAGGTCGGTACTGCCGCCAGGAAGCGGCCCTGTCTCGCCAGGCGCCGCCGCATCCGGGAAGAGCAACGGCTATCAGCGCCGCACAGAACCACGCCGCGGCGCTTTTCGGTAACGCCGTCCAGTTACCTGTCAAATCTCCTGTTCACCTCGTGAAGGTGTTGTCGTTTTTGGCGCAGATTGGCTCTTGAGGGTCTGGATGTCCTTTCGGATGACCGTCCTTGCAAACTCGCGGATCTCCCGCATGTCTTTACGCAGATCGCGCGCCTTGCCCATGGCGCTCTTTGCGGCTGCGATTGCCTTGGGCCTGTCGAGCGAGTCCGCTTCCGCGAGGCCCTTTGCGTCCTCGAGCGCACCTGCGACCTCGACGCGTTTTTGCTCGCGGCGTTGATCTTTGACGTCAGAGCTTCTTCGTCGGACCTGAGTTTTGAGACGTCGAGACCCATGGCGGCAAACGCGTCAGCCGCCTTCTTGATTCGTTCGTCTATCTTCTTGAATGTCGCGCTTTGCTTCTTCAGTTTCGCTATCGCCCTGTCGATACGCTTCCCGGCCCGCTCGGCTCTGTTGCCTCTGTCACCTTTGTTACTTCTGTCCTGATTGCCCATTCTGTCCTGATTGCCCACCGCGCCTCGCCTGTCATGCTCGCCGGCCGGCTTTTTTCCTGCCGCGAACGTCTGCGACGACCCTGTGACAAGCAACGCTACCAGCACGATGCCCACTATCAACGCCAATCGCCGGGAACTCTTTGCCTTCATGATCCATCACTCCTTATTGACGTTTTATTTTGACGCGCTTCTTGATGCGTTCATCCATAATGATTATCGCGCGTGATTGTTAAAGTGAGACGTAACGCCTGTTAAGCTTTCGTTAAAGCACGCAAGAAATTTCCCGTGATTAGCCGACCTTTGCGTTGAGGCTTTTCATGACTTCCTCGGCTTCCTTGACAATCCTGTCGATGAGCTCCTGAACCGTCGGGATATCGTGCATCAGGCCGGTGACCTGACCGACGGGAAGCACCCCGGCTTTGACGTCACCCAACTCGGACGCGAGATGAATCTGCTTGAAGGCGTTTGCCATGTACGCGAGCTGCGTGGCGTTTTTCCAACCCGATGCGAGCACGCCGGCGAACAGTTTCCAGTACGGGAGACCAATCTGCCTGGCTATTGCACGCGAGTTGGGGATGGCCTTGAGATAGCCGAACGGGAAGATCCCGTGTTTCGTAGCCTTGCGGGCACCGGGCGTGTCGAGCACACGGCACATGAGACCATCGAACTTCTTCGAGTAGATGGTGTCATATATGTCCTTCTCGATAGAGAGCTTCTTGAAATTGTCGTGAAGCGGGCTTTCCCGCGTGGTCATCAGCCGGGTGCCCATAGCCACCCCTTCTCCGCCCAGCGCCAGCACCGCGGCCAGCCCACGTCCGTCGCCCACGCCGCCGGCGACAACAACAGGGATGTCCAGCGCCGAGGCGACGCTTGGCGTCAGGCAGAAAGTGGTTGGCGCTTCTCCGTGCGCGGCCGCTTCGTTTCCCGTAACGATGACTCCGTGCGAGCCGTAATCCTGCGCGCGTTTTGCGTGGCGGGCGTTGGTGACCGTGGCGAGCACTTTTCCTCCATACTCGTTTGCCGCCCGCACAATCCAGTCGCCTTTTCCAAGTGAGAAGTTGATCACGGGAACCTTCTCCTCGAGTAGCACCGCGGCGTTTTGAGCCGCGCCCGGAAACAACAGAGATGCGTTGGCGCCAAAAGGTTTGTCGGTCAGCTCTCTGATCTCGCGCACGGACTTGCGAGTTTCTTCAACGTTCAGAGCGCCTGTCGCAAGCATTCCAAGGCCGCCGGCGTTTGAGACCGCGGCCACTAACGTTGGCACGCTGATCCAGCTCATGCCCGATAGGAGAATCGGGTGCTCGATTCCGAGAAGTTCAGTGATACGTGTTTTCATTTGGATCTTTCCTTTCGTCAATTTTGACTTGCACGGAGCGTTTGTCCCACTGTACCGCGAATTGCTAGAATTATAAGCTCCTCACACAAATCGGTGGGTGACTGAACCCCAACAAACCTTGCCATAACGGCATTCTCCCCCTATATTCCGGTTGTTGTATCAGCGACCAGAACACAG
>PHEX01000105.1 GCA_002843005.1 Candidatus Anoxymicrobium japonicum
TTGGGTTAGTTGGGCTGAGCATTTGCATCGCTCAACTGCAAGACTACCGAACTGGCACAAATGCGCAACTGTCTGCATGCAGAGTCAGGCAATAATGTGCGAAATCATGGTGAAATGGACGAACTCGCTGGCGTCGACTTTTCACAGTGGATAGTGATGTATCAATCAGGAGCCCGTTCAATGAAAGCACTCGTTTTTTTCTCGGCCGCGCTCGCATTTGTGCTGGGCAATGCCTCGGCCCAGGACATGGCAGAGCCAATTTCGCCTGAACCGACAACCACACGCATGGAAACGCTTGTTGTCAGCGGCAATCAGCCCGGGCCGGGCATGTGGCGCGTCAGCAACGGCGATCACGACCTGTGGATACTGGGCACGCTGTCGCCATTGCCCAAACGCATGCAGTGGGAGTCGGGCAAGGTTGAGCGGTTGGTCGCGCGATCACAGGAGTTGTTGGCGCAACCCTCGGTAACTGTAACCGCCGATGTCGGCTTCTTTGGTCGTCTGGCACTGATTCCAACCGCGCTGCGTGCACGCAACAACCCCGATGGCAAACCGTTGCAGGAGCATGTGTCGGATGCGTTGTACCAGCGCTGGCTGGTTTTGAAAAAACGCTATCTGGGACGCAACAAATCGGTGGAAAAGCGACGGCCGATCATGGCTGCGACCACGCTGTACGAAGAAGCGCTGGATGACAATGCATTGAGCGAAAAGAACCGGGTCTGGCCGGTGTTGCGCAAATCCGCCAAGCGCAACAAGGTTCCCATTACCGTGCCGATGGTGACCATCGAAATTGCCAATCCCAAGGCCACGCTGAAGGAGTTTGCAAAAACAACGCTCGATGACGAAGCCTGTTTTGCGGCGACGCTGGAGCGGCTGGAAACCGACATGGGCAACATGAAGGCGCGCGCCAACGCCTGGGCGGTTGGTGATGTGCCGGCGCTGATTGCGTTGCCGCATCCGGATGAGCGCAGCGTTTGCGGCGATGCCGTGTTGGCAACCGCAATTGCCGAAAAGCAGGGCATGGCTGATCTGCGCGAGCAATTGCGTGTGCGCTGGCTGCAGGCGGCCGATGCGGCGTTGCTCAAGAATGAAACGACGGTTGCGGTGATGCCGATCAACAGTCTGCTGGGCGACGACGGATACCTGGTGGCGTTGGGTGAGCGTGGCTATAGCGTGGTGGCGCCAGAGTAAGGCCGTCGCTGTCAGTTGCGTCATGATGGTACGACGCGTTGCCCGGGTTCGCAGAATTGGTCGCCCACAGGGTGGGCTCCTGCAGGGGGCATTAGCAGGAGCAACGGTGTTTCTGCTGGTGCCAATCCGTGCTGCAGTGGGAGCCGGCCTGCCGGCGAATAATTGTGCGACAGCTTCGCGCGCAAGGCGCGCTCCCACAAACGCCCTGAAGTACGCCGGTTTGAACATACAAGCTGTGGCCGACCGGGATCATCGCCACACCGGAAACTGTCACACCGTGGATGCCACGCGGCAACTCAGCTATCGAAGTTGTCGGCATCCAGCGCCAGCAGGCTGGCCGCGCCAGCGCGGATGCCGGCGGCGTGGTTCAAGGTGCGTGGCAGGATGCGCGCAAAATAGAAGCGTGCGGTGTCGCGTTTGGCCGTTTTGAAGGCCTCCGGATAATCGCCGGCTGCGCTGACCGCCACCGCGCGCGCCCACCAGTAGGCCAACACCACGTAGCCGGTATGGAACAGGTAATCGACTGCTGCGGCACCAACTTCTTCGGGGTCGCGGGCGGCCTTGCCACCGATTTCCATGGTCAGCGTTGCCAGCTCTTTGGCCTTTTCTGCCAACGGGCCGATGAACTCCGCCAGCGCCGGATTGCCGGCATGTTCGGTGCAGAACGCCTCGATCAGCGCGCCGAACTGACGCAGCCCCGGCCCTTGCGTTTGCAGTATTTTGCGGCCGAGCAAGTCCAGTGCCTGGATCTGGGTGGTGCCCTCGTAAATGGTGGTGATGCGCGCGTCGCGGCTGAGTTGTTCCATGCCCCATTCGCGCACATAGCCGTGGCCACCGAAGCATTGCAGCGCGTTGTAGGTACTTTCGATGCTCCATTCGGTCAGGCAGGCCTTGACCACCGGGGTGAGAAAGCTGAGCAACTCATCAGCGCGTTTGCGCTCCTCGGCATCGTTGCTGTGTTCGATCACATCGAGCAGGGTCGCCGCGTGATAGGCCAACAGCCGGCCGCCCTCGGCAAAGGCCTTGCAGGTCAACAGCATGCGCCGCACATCGGGATGCACGATCAGCGGGTCGGCCGGCTTGTCGGGGAACTTGGGGCCGGACAGTGAACGCATCTGCAGGCGATCACGGGTATAGGCCAGCGCATTCTGGTAAGCGCGGTCGATCAGGCCAAGGCCCTGGATACCGACGGAAAGGCGGGCGCTGTTCATCATCGTAAACATCACCGACAGGCCCTTGTTGGCCGGGCCGATCAGGTAGCCCTGCGCACCGTCGAAGTTCATCACGCAGGTAGCCGAGCCGTGGATGCCCATCTTGTGTTCGATGGCGCCGCAGCGCACCGCATTGCCATCGCCGACGCTGCCGTCGCGCGCAACCTTGCGTTTGGGCACGATGAAGGTGGAAATGCCCTTGGTTCCGGGCGGGGCATCGGGCAGCCGCGCCAGCACCAGATGCACGATGTTGTCGGTGAAATCGTGTTCGCCGGCGGTGATGAATATCTTGGTGCCGGTAACCGCATAGCTGCCGTCAGCTTGCGGTTCGGCGCGGGTCTTGAGCAGACCAAGATCAGAACCGCAATGCGGCTCGGTCAGGCACATGGTGCCGGTCCAACGGCCATCGACGATGGCGCGCAGAAACACGTCTTTTTGCCAGTCTTCGCCATGATGTTTCAGCGCTTCGGTAGCGCCATGCGAAAGCAGCGGGTAGTTGCCCCAGGCGAGGTTGGCGGCGTCGATCATTTCCTTGAGTGCCACCCCGAACGATTCGGGCAGGCCCTGCCCGCCGTATGCTTCATCGGCAGTCAGCCCGTTCCAGCCTCCTTCGACGAACTGCAGATACGCCTGCTTGAAGCCCTTGGGTGCCGACACCGCGCCGCTGGCCTTGTCGTAGACGCAGCCTTCGGCATCGCCGGCATGATTGAGCGGCGCCAGCACCTGCTCGGTAAATCGCGCGGCTTCTTCGAGCACGGCATCGAGCACATCGCGCTGCGCACTGGCAAAGCCCAGGCGGTCGTACAGCGCCTGTACGCCAAGCACGTCGAACAAGGCGAATTGCATGTCACGTTGCGGGGCTTTATAGCTGTTCATGGTCGGAAATCCATTGTGGAAAATCAGCGAAACACGCCATCAAGCCCGGGAACGGGCGATAGCACGCTTTCAAACTCGGTTGGGTAGCGATCATCCGGGTCGCTGGTGATGAGGTGCCCGTCAAGCCGGTAGCGCAGGCCGCGACGGTCGCTTTGTGCC
>PHEX01000106.1 GCA_002843005.1 Candidatus Anoxymicrobium japonicum
TGACCCCTTTGTTGCGTTTTCTTGGAAGTGATACTGGATGAATGGCAAAGATTACTATAAAACACTTGGTGTGGCGAAAGATGCCGGGAAAGAGGAAATAAAGAAGGCGTATCGAAAACTCGCGCACAAGTACCACCCGGACAAAAACCCAAACAACAAGGAAGCCGAGGATCGCTTCAAAGAAATAACCGAGTCCTACGAGGTGCTGTCCGACGACAAAAAGCGGCAGGAGTACGATTCCGGGCGGTTGTTCGGAGCGCAAGGGGGGTTCGACGGTTGGGGCGGCGCTGGCGGAGGGGCGCAGGGGTTCAGCTTCGAGGGGGATCTCGGCGACATCTTCAATCTGTTTGGTGGCGGCCGCGCGTCGGCCGGGAGGCCGGGCGGCAGGCGAGGGACGCGTGGCGATGATGTCGAGGTGCGGGTGAACATGTCGTTCGACGATGCGCTAAAAGGCGCCAGCGTGCCCGTAACCATGACTCGCGATGTGATTTGTGAAGTGTGTAAAGGTCTCGGATCCTCGCCGGGAACTTTTCCTCAGACCTGCCCCACGTGTGGCGGCCGCGGTTCCGTAGCGGAGAGCCAGGGGTTGTTTGGCTTGAGCCGTCCGTGCCCGGCATGCCATGGCAAGGGACAGATAATTCAGGATCCATGCTCGAACTGCAAAGGGACAGGCCACCGCAGGCGCCCGAAGAAAATCAGGATACGCATCCCTGAGGGTGTGAGTGATGGGTCGCGCATATGCTTTCACGGAAAGGGCGAGCCGGGCGCGAATGGAGGGCCTCCAGGGGATCTGTACGTCGTGACCGGGGTCGAGAAACATCCGTACCTTGGAAAGCGTAACGCTGACATCACACTTGACTTGCCGTTGACGTATTCGGAGGCCGCGCTCGGCGCGCGGGTCGAGGTGCCTACAATTCACGGAAAGGTTAATCTCAATATACCGGCGGGCACGCAGAGTGGCAGAACCTTCCGCCTGAAGGGCAAAGGAGCTCCGCGGCTCAAGGGCAAGGGACAGGGTGATATGCTCATAACAGTAAGGGTCGTCGTTCCACAAAAGATAAACAAGGAAATGCGCCAGGCCGTGGAGAGACTTGGGGAGCTCGAGACCGGTGATGCGCGCGCCTTCCTGGAGCAGGAGTAAGAGACGATGGAGAAGGACCGGCGCCAGGGCGTATATGTCATTAGTGTCGCGGCCAGGCTAGCCGAAATGCATCCCCAGACGCTCAGGATGTACGAGCGCAGGGGGCTCCTCCACCCGGAGCGCGCGTTCAACAACAGGAGGCGCTACTCCGATGACGATCTGATGAGGTTGCGGCGTATCCAGGAGCTGACGAGCGAGGGGCTCAACCTATCGGGCGTCGTCAGAGTTCTCGCGATGGAAAAAGAGATGCGCGTTCTAAAGGACAAGATGGCGAACATGGAAGTCGAGATGACCGAGGCCCACAGGGTGATGCGGCAGGAGATACTGGATATCAAGAGCAGGATCGCTTTGAGGGTCAAGCCGGTGGCGAGCATAGTCCAGGTGAAAAAGGTTTCTCGTGAACGGCCGGGGCGCTAACGCTCTGTCCATGAATAGCTTTTAAAAGACTTGCGCGATGAGTGACATTTCCAGCAACAAAGAAGAAATTGCCAGCGCGCTTGAAGGCGCCAGCCGTCTTCTCGCGGATCGCTTTGGATATTCCAGGTTCTTGCCCGGTCAGGAGCGGGCGCTTCAATCCGTCTTCGCCGGCAGGCACCTGCTTGTTGTTATGCCTACTGGCAGTGGCAAGTCCATCATCTACCAACTCCCATCTCTGATGGACACGGGCCTGACGATCGTCGTGTCCCCGTTGATATCTCTGATGAAGAACCAGGTGGACGACCTTCATGCCCTTGGCGTTCCGGCGACCGCGGTCAATTCAAGTCTCAGCCGCGTCGAGCAGAACGCGAGGTTATCCGCATGCGCAAGGGGAGAGTGCCGGCTCCTCTATATCGCGCCCGAGAGATGCCGGGACAACGCTTTTCTGTCGATGTTGCATGCCGTAAATGTTTCGAGGCTCGTCGTTGACGAGGCGCACTGTATCTCTGAATGGGGTCACGATTTCAGGCCGGATTACCGGAGGCTCAAACAGTTCCACGAGCTCATTGGTTGCCCGCCGGTGACCGCACTGACGGCCACTGCCACCCGCCGGGTGCAGATTGACATCATCCAATCGCTGGGCCTCACCCGGGATGATATGGACATCCACGTTCACGGGTTCGACCGCCCGAACCTCGAGCTGAGTGTTGAAGTAACGCACACCGACAAAAAGAAGATGGACTTCCTGTCACGGTTCCTGCGCGAGAACAGCGGGTCCGGCATCATTTATGCCGGCACACGCAAGAACGTTGATGAGATCGTTGAGACCTTGAGCCAGGTGGCGCCGGACATAGTCGCTTACCACGCGGGGATGGAGTCCGAGGATCGGGTCAAAGCTCAAGAAGTTTTTCTCAGCGGGGATGCGCGGGTCGTCGCGGCCACTTCAGCTTTCGGGATGGGAATCGACAAGCGCGACGTACGTTTCGTCGTCCACTACAACTACCCGGGATCGGTCGAGCAGTACTACCAGGAGATTGGTCGCGCCGGGCGCGATGGCCTCGAATCGCGTTGTGTGCTCCTTTATTCTTCTGCCGACAGGAGCCTCCGCGAGTTCTTCCTCGATGTCAGTTATCCCGATGACGGACTGGTGAGAGATGTCTACGAGACTATCTGGCGGCTACCCGGCAGCACTATCCTCATGACATACAAGGAGATCGCCGGATCGTGCGATCAGTACATAGGAGAGGCGCAAATGGGGGCGGCCATCCGTCTGCTCGATGGCGCGGGAGTGCTCCGCGCTTACAGCGGCGAGCCGATGATAGGGATTACCGTGACGCGACCCCTTTCCAGTGCCGGTAGCGAAGTTCGCGGGTCGGTGCGACAGAAGGTGCTCGAAGGGCTGGCA
The DNA here is from genome assembly GCA_002843005.1 of Candidatus Anoxymicrobium japonicum. NCBI lineage: Bacteria > Bacillati > Actinomycetota > Candidatus Geothermincolia > Candidatus Geothermincolales > Candidatus Anoxymicrobiaceae > Candidatus Anoxymicrobium > Candidatus Anoxymicrobium japonicum. Next base: position 2,964 of record PHEX01000106.1, read on the forward strand.
TCTTCTGTCGATCTGAAGACCCCCGGCCGAGTGGAAATCGGCATCAACCGGCTGGCATCCGACTCCGGTGTTTTCCCCGAGCAAGTGAAGAGGGCGCTAACAGCGCTTCGGGATGCGGGGCTGCTGGAGTACGCGCCGCCGTTTCGCGGACGCGGCTTGCGGAAGCTTGTCGACCCGGCGCCGCCATTCAAAGACCTCGCGATCGATTGGGCACGACACGGCTCGCTTCGCCGAATGGAAGAAGACAGGCTGGCGGCGATGGAGAAGTTCATTCTGCGGCAAGGGTGCAGACGCGGATACATTCTCAACTACTTTGGAGAGAAGCAGTCGTTCGAATGTGGCGCCTGTGACTGCTGCAAGAAGAGCGCAACAGTCGAGAAAGATACAGTTGACGCATTAGA
>PHEX01000107.1 GCA_002843005.1 Candidatus Anoxymicrobium japonicum
GTTCTGGGCATACCAACAGTTAAGGGACGTAAATTAGGACAAAAACGAGTCGGATTAGCGAGAGCAAGGTTGATTTTTAGGAATCGTGCCACACAGCATGTATTTATCTTTTTGATGTTTTACCGCTATTTCGTTTTTTACCGTGAAACAGGCTTCAATCAAGTGAAAATATATATAACCCCAAAACCACTTACCATTGTTCAAATTGAGCGGAGTGAACAAAGGAGGACTAAAATATGAAAAGTAAAATATTAGTTATAGCGCTGGCTGTCGCGTTCATACTCGGCAGCGGAATGGTTTTGATGCCGGAAGTGAAAGCAGTAGAAACGGAGGACAAAACATTATATTTCCACGGAACCGTGACATATAATGTTGATTGGGCAAACAAGTTTAATATCATGGATGAAAATGCACCCACAGACCCAAACCCAAGAGTGGCTTTTTCAGTCCAAGGGGTGGATGGTGCTTCCCAGCCGAATACTTTGTATGAATGTGGGTGGATATGGGGCCCTTCTGACGGATATTCGTATGAAAGTGTCGATATAACTGTGACCTTCTGGGCAATGGAACCGGGAGAGCAGCAGGCGAAAAGTACCCAAAGTTGGGATATTGCAATATATGATCGTAGCGAGCTATCTGAAGACCCCCCGGTTGCATCTGTAACCGCTGAACAAGCCGTAAACTCAACAGACAACCCGGCAAAAATTACCTATACATTTGAAGATATCACAATTTCTGGCGATTATCTTACAGTGGTTCTTGATGCGGTTTACACAGACATGGATACCGTCAATGCAATCATTTACGATTCGACTGATTATCCATCTGGAATTCAGATTACGGCTGAGGTTTCCGAAGAACCGATTTCAACCGGCGGCATCACCATGACATCCGACAAGACCGCGCAATCCGTAGCGAACGGCGCGACAGCGACTTATGAACTCACGTTTGAAAGCAACCTGACCGAAGCCACGACGGTTGCACTAACAAGCAATACCGTTTCCGGGTGGAACGTCGAGGTATCGCCTAACTCTCTGACCGTTCCGGCAAGCGGCACGGCGACTGCGACTCTCACGGTCACTCCAAGCGGCAGCGTTGCGGAAAATGAAGCGGCCGAGGTAACTGTAAGCGCAACCTTCGACGGCGGTTTTGCGAGCGTCGTAACGACCACGACATCGCTTGGAGGCGAGGTGACAAACCAGAATCCCGTGGCTTCGTTTACCGTGACAAAGAACGGCCTTAAAGTAGACGTCGATGCATCCGCCTCAAGCGACCCCGACGGGGACGCCATGACGTATGAATGGGACTGGGGCGACGGAACTGCCAAGGGTTCGGGAAAGACGGCTACGCACACCTACACAGAGGCCGGGACTTACACCGTAAAACTGACCGTAAATGACGGAAAGGGCGGGACCCACGCCAAGTCCGAGCAGGTCGTTGTCGAGAAGGCGACCGCAAAGAAGACTCCCGGCTTCGAGGTCGTTGCGCTTCTCGGCGCGGTAGGCGTTGCGGCGCTGCTTGTGAGAAGGCGCAAGTAGTCTCCTTACCAAATCTTTTCACATTTCACTTTTTTTTGTATTTATTTTTTTGATGTTTTACCGCTATTTCGTTTTTTACCGTGAAACAGGTTCCAATCAAGTGAAAATATATATAACCCCAAAACCACTTACCATTGTTCAAATTGAGCGGAGTGAACAAAGGAGGACTAAAATATGATATGAAAAGTAAAATATTAGTTATAGCGCTGGCTGTCGCGTTCATACTCGGCAGCGGAATGGTTTTGATGCCGGAGGCGGAGGCGCAGGATGCGCCCGCGGGGAAGTTTTTCTTGACGGATGAAGCTAAAGATATCCCCGGGGAAGCTGCATCAGAAGATGCGGCGCTTATGAATGCTTATGGTATTGCGAGAGAGGCGCCATCTGCTGAAGGAGGAGCTGGAGCATCGACAGCTGAAACGCTCACCGCCACCTGGCCCACAATTTTTTACACCTCATTGAGCGAACCCATTACGATTACCGGCAATGCTCATGTAACCCTCTGGTTTTCTTGTGATGCCCCTGTCACACTTTTACCATGGTCCGGACTGGATATGGGGATTGACATAGCACTTGGAAAAAATGGGGTTGAAGATGAAGGAACTATGGGTAGTTGGGTTCCTGCTCCAGAGTCGTCAGTATTTATCCCTGGTGAAATATACCAAGTCGATATCGACCTGACTACAAACGGTATAGAATATGCAGCAGGTGATACTTTCGAGGTATGGATTATATTTTGGGGCGGAGAGAATGCTGGACCAGCACCAGTTTTGAAATACCTTACGGGTGGCACTGAACACGCATCACAGATAAGTGTTCCAGGCCTCGCGCCAATCGGCGGCGGGGGCGGCAACATAGCGTTCTCCTGCGACTCTAACGAAAAATCAATCCACGCAGGCGGAAGCGTAACCTACGACGTTGCCATAGCCAACAACGGAGATGCCGAAGAGACCGTGGCCATTGCGACATATAACGCACCCGAAGGCTGGACTGCGACGCTCGACAAAATGCAGGTTACGCTCGCCGCAGGAGCGAGCGATACGGTTAAGCTTACCGTCACTGCTGCTACCGACGCGGAGGTTGGCACGGTCGCCACGATAAAGGTCACAGGCACCTATTCCGGCGGAGGCGTTTCATCCATTGACACGGTATCGACCGTCGTCGGCGGAGACGCCCAAACCTACGGCGCACAACTCACAGCATCATCCACCACAGGCGAAGCCGACAAGGAAAAGACTGCGGAATACACGATAACGGTCAGGAACACCGGCTCCGCACAGGATACGATTGCTCTTGGCGCCTCGTCCGCAAGCGGCTGGAACGTGGCTGTTAGCAAAGCCGAATTATCGCTTGCCGCGGCTGCGAGCGGCACAGTCACCCTCAGCGTTACGGTTCCAAAAACCGCGATTGAGGGCGATATCGACACCACGACGCTGACCGCCACCGTAGGCGACGGTTCGACCTACACAGTCAGCGTGCAGACCACCGTAAAGGCGGGCGCCGGAGGCGATGTCAAAGAGAAGGGCGGAATTCCCGGCTTCGAGGTCGTTGCGCTTCTCGGCGCGGTAGGCGTTGCGGCGCTGCTTGTGAGAAGGCGCAAGTAACGCAAGCGATATTTTTCACATCTTTTTTCATATCTCTTTCAAACGATTTCTTTTTGCGATTCTGCGTGTTTTGTCGCCATCAACCCTATACCTTTTCGCAAAAATTCTTTCCAAAACCCAAAGACAAAACTACGCTGCGTGGTAAAACAACCCTGGCGTTTCTGAAAAAGATTTTCGATCCATCGAACGAAAAGAGTTTTGACTGGTGCTTTGCCA
>PHEX01000108.1 GCA_002843005.1 Candidatus Anoxymicrobium japonicum
GTTTCGCATGAAGCCATGCATCTTCTGCGCTTGCTCCGGGGTCGCATTCTTGCCGGTACCGATAGCCCAGACCGGTTCATAGGCAAAGACGGCATTGAGTTTTTCCGCCAAATCCAGACACTCAGGACCCAAATCATCCAGAACTGCATGCATCTGCTTGCTGACCACCGTGTCAGCGAGACCAGCCTCGCGTTCTGCGTAGGTTTCTCCCACGCAAAACACGGGAGTAATGCCCACTTTCAATAATTGCTTGAAGCGATTGGCTGCACTCGCATAGCTTTCATGGCTGAGGGCACGCCGCTCCGAATGGCCGATAATGGCATAGCTGCAGCCGAAGTCCGCCACCATTTCCGCCGAGATGGAGCCGGTGAACGCACCCTCCTCAAACTGGCTGACGTTCTGTGCTCCCCAGTAAATATTGCTACCAGCCAGCATTTGCTGCGCCTGATACAGGTAAGGGAATGGCAAGCAGATGGCAATATCCACCTGCTGCAGGCCGCGCAGGCGTTCGACCAGACTGGCCAGCAGCATCCGGTTTTTGGCCAGATTGCCGTGCATCTTCCAGTTGCCGATGACCAATGGCTGTCTCATGGCGGTCTTAATGCTCACCCAGTTTATGCCGCAACATTAGCGGATCACCGCAGCCAGCTCGCCGCGCGCATAACGCGCGGCCATGGCGTCCAGCGGGATGACCTTGATTTTTGAAGCCTGCCCGGCACTGCCGAACGCCTCGAAACGATTCTTGCAGACGCTCCTTGCCGCCTGCGTTGCCACCTTGAGGAAGGCACGCGGATCGAACTCATCCGGGCGTTCATGCATCTTCTTGCGCATGGCGGCTGTCATCGCCAGCCGGATATCGGTGTCGATATTCACCTTGCGCACACCATTGCGTATGCCTTCGACGATCTCCGATACCGGCACGCCGTAAGTCTCCTTGATCTGCCCGCCGTGTTCACGAATCATCTCCAGCCATTCCTGATCGACACTGGACGAGCCATGCATCACCAAGTGCGTGTTCGGGATACGCTGATGGATGGCGCGAATGCGGTCGATTGCCAGCAGGTCACCGGTTGGTGGCCGGCTGAATTTATAGGCACCGTGACTGGTGCCGATGGCGATGGCCAGCGCATCGACCTGCGTCGCCGCAACAAAAGCCGCCGCTTCATCCGGGTCGGTGAGCAATTGCGAATGTTCCAGCGTCCCGGCAGCGCCGCTGCCATCTTCCTCACCGGCCTGCCCGGTCTCCAGCGATCCCAGGCAACCCAGCTCGCCTTCAACCGAAACACCGACACAATGCGCCAGTTCGACCGCGCGACGGGTAATGTTGACGTTGTATTCGTAACTGGCAGGAGTTCTGGCATCGCTCTCCAGGCTACCATCCATCATGACGCTGGAAAAACCGCTGCGGATCGCCACCTGGCAGACTTCGAGCGAGGCGCCGTGATCCTGATGCATGCAAATCGGAATATACGGATAGCGCTCGATGCACGCTTCCACCAGCTTGCGCAGGAAAGTCTCGCCGGCATAAGCGCGCGCACCGGCCGAGGCCTGAAGGATGACCGGGCTATCCACCTCCTCGGCCGCCTGCATGATAGCCTGTATCTGTTCCATGTTGTTGACGTTGAACGCCGGCAATCCGTATTGGTGTTCTGCTGCATGATCGAGCAATTGCCGCAATGAAATCAGTGCCATATTCAAACCTCACATTCAATATTGTCTTGCAGATAATCATGGACCGCACGCAGATCATCGATCAGCCTGTCCGCGCCGGCCTGCCGGATATCGCGTCCGGAGTTATAGCCATAAGGCACGGCCCAGCACATCACGCCGGCGCCCTTGGCGGTCGCCACATCAATATCCGAATCACCGACATACAGGCTGCGCTCAGCTGTTTCATGCAGTGTCTGCAAACAATGACGGATCACAGCCGGGTCCGGTTTTCTGACCGGCAGCGTGTCACCGCTGATGACCAGGTCGAATAAATCCGTCATGCCGTGTTTTTCCAGCACGCGCTGCGTGAATGACGATTCCTTGTTGGTGATGACGGCCTGTTTGATGCCGAGCGCCTTCACTTTTTGCAGCGTCTCCATCACATGCGGAAACGGCCGGCTGCTTTTACCCACGGTCTCGCGATAGTGCCTGCTGAAAGTTGTCATCACGTCATCCAGTCGTGCGCCGGGCTTCATGGTGCGCCAGACTTCCTCGATCAGCTTGGCAGCGCCATAACCTATCCAGGCCCGAACCCGCCATTCATCAACAGTTTCAGCCCCGAATTCGGCCAGCGTCAGGTTGACGGCTGCGGCGATCTCGCTGGCGGTATCCAGCAAGGTGCCGTCCAGGTCATACATCACCAGTCTGATCATCCATCCCTCATATTCATCAAACGCTGAATCATCGGCGTAAATATCAACTGCATGGCCAGGCCCATTTTGCCGCCGGGGATAACCAGCGTATTCGGCCTCGTCATCATAGAATCGTGCAGCATGTTCAACAGATAGGGAAAATCGATACCCCGAGGATTGGTGAAACGAATCACCACCATGCTCTCGTCCGGGCTGGGGATATCCTTGGCAATAAACGGATTAGAGGTATCCACCGTCGGCACGCGCTGGAAATTGACATGCGTGCGCGAAAACTGCGGGCAGATATGATGAACGTAATCCGGCATGCGACGCAGGATGGTGTCGATCACAGCCTCGGGCGAATAGCCGCGAATCTTCTGGTCCCGGTGCATCTTCTGTATCCACTCCAGATTGATGATAGGTACGACCCCGACCAGCAGGTCGACATGACGGGCCACATCGGCTTCCGGCCCGACATAGCCGCCGTGCAGCCCCTCGTAGAACAGCACGTCTGCATCCGGTTCGCTGTCACGCCATGGCGTCAGCGTACCCGCTGCCTGACCATAGGGCAGCCCTTCCTCATCGGTATGAATGTATTTGCGTACCTTGCAGCGCCCGGTCTCGCCAAACACGCGAAAAGTATCGGCAAGTTCCGGTAGCAGGTTGGCCGATGGACTGAAATGGCTGAAGTAGCTGCCAGGGATCTTGCTGCATTTTTCCAGTTCGGCATCCATCGCCTTGCGCTCATAGCGATGCATGGAGTCGCCCTCAATCACCTGCGCGCGGATGCCGTCACGCCGGAAGATATGGTGGAAACTGTTCATCACCGTCGTTGTGCCTGCGCCGGATGAACCGGTAATGGCAATCACGGGAAATTTTTTTGACATCGTCAGCCCCTCC
>PHEX01000109.1 GCA_002843005.1 Candidatus Anoxymicrobium japonicum
AGCAGGAACAGGCCGCCTGCAGCGGTCTTCAGGTTCTCCATGTAACGTTGCTGGAATCTTGCCAACATCAGGCGGTCAGCCCCGAGGGAGTCAGCGTCAGTATCGGCTGCTTCTTCAGGCCGTTGATCAGCCACGACCTGACCGTGCGCCATTCCACATGGTGTACGCCGAATCTCTGGCTATGGGCGAAATACCTTGCAGCCATGACCGGCTTCGAGCGGTTGGCGATCACCTTGCGGTAGGACAACTCACGGTGCAGCTCGGCACTGTGCGGCATGGCACGGGTCAGCATCTGGCGCATTTCCCGGTATTCCTCGGTGAAATCCAGCCGGTCGTTGAAATTGATCAGGTTGACGCCGTGGTTGCAGAACGGCGCCGGATCAAAGCTGTTGATGCCGAGCATGATGGACAGCGACTCGGTCAGGTAGCGCGAGATGTTGAGCGCCACCTGGGTCTGGTCTACATATTTTGTGGCGCCTACGTTAGCGCCATGCCAGCGATACTTGATCAGGCTTTGCCCGATGTTCGTGCAATGCGCCACCAGCGCCAGCTGGCCGAAGAGGAAATAATCCTCCGCCAGGCCCGGCACCTGGATGCGTTTGTCTTCGGGCATCGCGCCGATGAAATCGACACCGTAACGCGCACCCAGCCGCTGAATCGCATCGAAGCGCATCGCCACAGTCGGGTGCGCCACCGGCGTGCGGAACGGCGTGCTGATGAGGACGCCGTATTGCCCGGTAGGCATATCGAGCATGCCGATCTTGCGGCCGGAGGCGTCGATCACATCACCCAGCGAGCCGACCAGCACCAGTTCGTCATCGTCATCCAGCGCATTGGCCAGCATCTGCATGCGGTGCGGCAAGGAGACATCATCGGCGTCCTGCCGCATGACATATTTGCAATCGCACAAATCGAGCCCGGCATTCAGCAGCCCGGCGAGCCCATTGGCCCAGGGCAAACGGTGTACGACGATACGCGGGTCGCGTTTGGCATAGGCTTCGGCCAGTTCATAACTGCCGTCGTCGGAACCGTGATCGAGCACCAGCAGGCGCCAGTCGCGATAGGTCTGCTGGCAGATGCTTTCTATGGATTCGGCCAGATAGTCGATGCCATTCTTGACCGGGAGCAATACGTCAAATGTCGCCATGGTTTTTCCTGTTAATCGAAGTTCAGATTCGCTGCTGTGATACCAGCTCGCTGGGCACCGTCCAGGCATTGACGTAGGTCGAGTTCTTGCCGTAGCTGTTATCGATGACGGTGTTGGGTTTATCCATGAGGCAGGCCAGAATGTGTCCGTGCAGTCGGTCGGTGAAAATATGCTCATGACAGCCAAACAGTTCGATGGCCTTGTCCACCAGCTTGGCCGAATAGCGCACCCAGGAATCGGTCAGCAAGCGATTGCCGGCATGGCTCAGCCCGGCCTTGTGCGCGATACGCATGGTTTTGCGGAAACGCTCGATAGACTTCTCGCCGTCGCCGACCAGCTGCGGCCAGTCCGTCGTCGCCAGCACCTCCAGCTCCGCATCTGCCATCAGTGCGTTTTTTTCATCATCGGTGCGGCTGATGCGCAGTGCGCCTTGGGCCGGGAGTTGCGGGTCGGCGCTGATGCGATAGAGCTGATGCGCCATGTCGGGCAGCAGATAGACGTGGTCGGTGAAATCGCTGGCAATCTTGTACGAATTGAAATCCCGCACGCAGATGTGCACATCCGGATGCTGGCGGAAGATGGTGGCAGAACGCTTTCTTTCGGCATCGGACGAAAAGTGTATGGACTGCGGCAGCACGATGATGGTGTTTTGCGGCCGGCTGGCCACCACTTGCTCACGCAAGGGTTGCATACCATAGGCAGAATAAAGGTCGCCGAAATTGCCGCCGCCATGGAACACGATCACGTCGTCATCGCGTATCCAGCCGGGGTCATAGGCAAAAGCCGGCGCGGTGATACGGGGACGCAGGCCATGCTTGCGGAAAAACGCCAGCGTGCCGTGCATGATGAGCAAATCCCCGATATTGCCGTGCACCGGGATATCGACATAATGAAACGGCCGCCCGCGCAGCAGGCCGAGCAGGATCTCATGCTCGCCGGCCAGGGTGTTCATCAGGAAGGCGTGTTGCTGAATAGGGCTATTCATCTCATTCACTTGGCTTCTCATGGTTTTCATCTATGTTCCTCAACCGAAACTGCGCCTGGTCAGAAACCGGAATACGGCTTTGCAGTCTTCCATGGTCGGCAATACATCTGGCACCGTTTCTTTCAGCACCAGCGGGTAGATGGCCATCGTGACCGACAGCCTGAGCACCGCACCGGCCAGCATCAGCAGGCTAAGGTAGACATGGATGTTTTCTGTGGGCAGGAACGGCAGGGCCATGAAGACCGGCAACACCGAAATGAACTGCCGCATGAACACCAGGCCGGGCCGGCCGCCGGCATTGAAACGCTGCGCCAAGGTCCAGCTGGCCCCGGCGATCACGCACTCGAACAACAGCACCGCGAACGGGATCACGGTCGGCGCAAACGAATCGCCGTAGACCCAGACGATCAGCCAGGGCGACAACAATGCGCCAAAGGCAGCGAGTGTCAGCATGGGCACAAAAGTCAGGCGGAATGCCACGCGCACATGGTGGGAAAGCTCGTCGACATCCTTGCCGGCAAAGCGCGAATAAAGGGCCGTAGACACCGCCTCCTGCAGGGCGCCGATCAGGCGTGAGGTGGTAAAGGCCAGGGCATAAAAGCCGTATTCGATGATGGTGCCGATATTCAGCAGCGCGACCTTGTCGAAATTCACCAGCAGCAGGCCCAGCACCACGGTGCCATGATGGCTGACGCCATAACGCAACATGCTTTTCCAGCTGACCGGCTGTTTCCTGTGGTCTGCGCCCTCCCACACCCGGTTCTGCCTGGCCCAGACCATACCCATGATGGTCAGCACAGCGCTGACGATGGTCTGCGTCAGCAGAATCTTGCGGAAATCGACTTCCTCATAAAACGCCAGCAAACCCAATAACAAAATGAGGTTGCCGGCCACCAGCACAAAGCGCATCAGGTTGAAGAAATGCAGCTTGGCCTGCAGCTGGCTGAGGGCATAAAAATAGCCTTGTGTCGCC
>PHEX01000110.1 GCA_002843005.1 Candidatus Anoxymicrobium japonicum
ACCAGCAGGCACGTTCGCATGATCGTCTGCATAGCCGCGAAAACTCGCCCTCGGATATCCTCTTCGAGGTTCTGGTGAAGAAGGGTGTAGGAAGATACGATCAGGTAGCCCAGCAAATATCCGCCGGCAAATATTATTGCCAGAGAAAGCGGATAGAAGTCGTTGAAGGCGAACACGAGCATGATAACGCCGAAACCCGTGACAGCGCGAATGAGCCATTTTTCCACTGGCATGCGCTTTGTCATCCATGGCGTCATGCCGGCGCCGACCACAATGCCAATCATCAGAAAACTGATGACCAGAAGGAACTTCGCGCCCTCGGAACGCAAAACCTCTTTTGCGAAAGGCGCGCCCAGGATGTACAGAGAGCCGCCACCGATGAACCCCACTATCATGATGCCGAGGATCCCTTTCGTGAGCGGGTTGGCGACCATGAACGCGAGGCCTTCCTTGAGATCAACGTAGATAGACCTGGCGGACAGCTTCTCCTCGCGGTGAATTGAACGCTTCGGGAAAGCGATGGTGAACAGCAACATCGCTGACACCAGGAACGTGAGAGCGTCCACGATAAAGGCGAACTGGCGCTGGAAAACCGCCTCGTTCGCCACTACGTACCGGACGAGCGGAAATTCGTGGATAAGGCTCGCGATGCCGAGGATGACAGTCGCGATAAGCGTTCCGAGCGCCATGGTAAGGTAAGTGCTCGTGGACATCATAGAGTTCGCGGTCATTATTTCGTCTGTATCAACGAGATCCGGTATGCAAGAGTCCCTGGCGGGGCCGAACAACAAGGTAAAGCATTCGATGCCGAATACCAGTCCACAGATGAGAGCCAGCGAGTTCGCGAAAGCGAGAGCCACAACCAGCGCGCAACGAACCAGTTCGCACAGAACAAGGAGCGTCTTGCGCTCGATCCGATCCACTACCGCGCCTGCCACCAGCCCGAAGAGGAATGCCGGCAGAAACCTGAAAGTCATCATCCAGAACAGGCCCCACTGACTGTTGAGCCGGTACACCGAGTCGAGAAGAACGCCGACAATGACCCAATCCCCGATGCCGGATATACCCTGCCCGACCCAGAGCGTCATGAAATCATGGTTTAAGAAAACTTTCCTGAAAGCGGATATCTCGAGGGATACCTGAGTTGATGGATCCCCGCCGTGAAGCTCCTTGACCTGACCGTCTTTCTCCATGAGCGTGTCGCCCAACTGTCCATCACTCATCTATATCTCGATCACTTTTCTGCGAAGTGAATGACAGTTTACGCTCAGCGCGACTGGAAGGCACGCCATGTGGCACGGCGCTGAGAGTATTCGAGCGCCGATGCACGTCGTAGTCCCGCCGAGGGCGCCGGGGCCTATTCCCAGGCAATTCACAGCTTCGACAAGCTCCGCCTCTCGCATCGCGACGCCTTCGGCGGGAGACAGTTTCTCGCGCTGTCCGCTCTGAGAAGTGGAAGATGAGTTCAGCGGCAAGAGCAACGCTCTCTTTGCGAGCGCCGGCGCGCGGTCAAAACTTCCTCCTATTCCCAGGCCAAGCGCCAGGGGTGGACACGACCCCGCGCCCACCTCGGAGATTGTCTCAAGGACGAACTCGCGTACGCCTTTCCAGCCGGCGCCCGGTGACAACATCGCTATCCGTGACGCATTTTCGCAGCCGCCGCCTTTGGCGAGAACGCCGACGGTCGATTTCTCATCATTCGAGATTGTCACGTCCACAATGGCCGGTGTGTTATCTTTTGTGTTGTCTCGTTCGTCTAAAGGGTTATTCACGATCGACGATCGCAGCGCCCCACGCTTCGTCGCCCTCGCGACGGCGCTCGCGGCGATGGCCTCGATGTCGCCTTTGATGAGCGTTTCAGCCCCCACCGTCACATAAACAGAAAACACGCCCGTGTCCTGGCAGAGAGGCACTCCTTTCTCGAGCGCTACGCGCGCGTTTTCAATGATGAGATCTATCACGCGACGGCCCAATTCCGAGCGCTCACCTGATCTGAAAAACTCAAGCGCGCTTTTCACGTCGTCGCCAAGAGTTGTTGATATATCAAGGCAGAGAGACTCGATGGCCTCGCCTATCTTTGAAGCGTCAATCACTCTCATCGGCAACAGCCTTTCCCATCTCGGACACACGACGGCTTACGCCTGCGGCCGCCGCCTTGAGAGACTCGACCTCCCTTTCAGATAGTGACAGCAGGACTACCTCGAGAACTCCCGACCGGCCGAGCCTGGCGGGAACACCAAGAAATATGCCATCGATGCCGTACTCACCACGCAGGTACGCCGAGACGGGCAGCACGCGCCCTGTGTCTTTGAGAACCGCTGTCGCCATTGTGCCGATGGCGACAGCCGGGGCGTAGTACGCGCTCCCTGTGCCCATGCAACTGACAATCTCCGCTCCACCGTTCCGGGTGCGCTCGACAATACGTTCGAGTTCCGACTCTCCTACAACCTGGCCAAGCGGCCTGTCGCCGACTCGTGACCAGTCCACCAGCGGCGCCATGTCATCGCCGTGCGAGCCCAGCACGAGCGTGTTCAGTTCTCGCATCGGGACGGACGCGAGCCTGTTCAAGAAGTACACAAATCGTGAGGTGTCGAGGACGCCCGCCATGCCAATGATGCGGCGCTCGTCGAAGCCGGACGCCCTCCAGGCGAGATAGGTCATCTCGTCCACAGGGTTGGTGACGTTTATCAGAACGGCGTCGGGCGCGTTGCTCGCGACACCACGCGCAATGCTTTCGACAACAGGAGCGTTCCGCGCGGTAAGATCGAGCCGGGACATTCCAGGCAACCTCGGAAAACCGGCGGTTATGATCACAAGGTCGGAACGTTCCGCGAGTCCCGGGTCGTCTCCACCCTCGAGGCGCGAGTCTGAGCCCGTGCAGGAAAGTGACTGCTCGATATCCATAGCCAGGCCTTTAGCTTTGCCTCCATCTATATCAACGAGGGCTATTTCCAGAGCAGTTGAAAGAGCGAGATAAAAAGCGGTTGTGGCGCCAACATGCCCGGCGCCGAATATAGTCACTTTATCCATGGCCTTATCCCCTCGCGAGAGTCACTCCATCACTTCGCGGGCGTCTTTTTCGCAGGCGCTTTCTTCGC
>PHEX01000111.1 GCA_002843005.1 Candidatus Anoxymicrobium japonicum
TCGCCCCCGGAAAATAGGGGCGCTGTCCCTAATTTTCCCTCCACTCCTCAGGATTTGCGCGCCTTGCCTGCGGAGCTTCTTACGAAGCCGCCAACTTTGGACTATCGATCATTGAATATAACAAAGGAGAAAAAAATGCGGTTGAACGAAATTAAACGGGTGTTGATCAGCGTTACGGATAAAGCGAGAATCGTCGATTTTGCCAGAGGACTGGCAGATTTTCAGGTGGAGATTTTGTCCACCGGCGGGACGGCGGCGCAGCTTCGGAAAAGCGGCCTTGCCGTCATCGATGTATCCGATTATACAGGGTTTCCTGAAATGATGGACGGCAGGCTCAAGACGCTGCATCCGAAGATTCATGGGGGCCTGCTGGCACTGCGCGATCATGCGGAACACATGCACGCCCTGAAGGAGCACGGGATCGGCCTGATCGACATGGTGGTCGTCAATCTCTACCAGTTTGAAAAGACGGTGGAGAAGGAAGGCTGCTCGCTGGAAGCGGCCGTCGAGAACATCGATATCGGCGGACCGACCATGCTGCGGGCCGCGGCCAAGAATTATCCCTTTGTCAGCGTCGTCACCGAGCCTGCCGATTACGACGCGATCCTGAAGGAAATGCAGGAAACCGGCGGAAAGATTTCCGAGGAGACGAATTTCCGGTTGGCCGTCAAGACCTTTCAACTGACCGCCCGCTACGACGGGGCCATATCCAATTATCTGGGCAAGCTTGGAGCCGACGGCAACGTCAGGAACCTCTTCCCCGAAACGTTCACCATGCAGTTTGCACGCGCACAGGATCTCCGCTATGGCGAAAATCCCCACCAGGCGGCCGCCTTCTACCGCGAAAATGACCCTCTTCTGTCGGCGGTTTCCAACGCCCGGCAGCTCCAGGGCAAGGAACTGTCCTACAATAACATCATGGACTCCGATGCGGCTTGGCAGGCGGTATCGGATTTTGAAAAACCCGCCGTCGTCATCATGAAGCACGCCAATCCCTGCGGCGCCGCCGTCACCGAGGGCGACTTGGCCGAGGCCTACCGGAAAGCCATGGAAACGGACCCCGTCTCGGCGTTCGGCGGAATTGTCGCCCTGAACCGGCCGGTGGACGGAAAAACGGCTGAGGAACTGGCGAAGACCTTTCTGGAAGTGATCATTGCCCCCGCTTTCGATGACGAGGCCAGAGCCATCCTGAGTTCCAAAAAGAACGTCAGGGTTCTGGAAATTCCGCTCGCCCCTGCAAAAGGTTCGGCCGGTTACGATTTCCGGCGCGTCGTTGGCGGCCTGCTCGTTCAGGACCGGGACCGCGAAGCATTCGATATCCGCAAGGCAAAAATCGTCACGAAACGGCGGCCGACGGAGGCGGAATACGCAGCCCTCGATTTCGCCTGGCGGGTCGTCAAGCACGTCAAGTCAAACGCCATCGTTTACGCCACAAAGGATCAGCTTGTCGGCGTGGGCGCCGGCCAGATGAGCCGCGTGGATTCCGTGAAAATCGCGAAGATGAAGGCCCAATTGCCCACACAGGGCGCGGTGCTGGCCTCGGACGCCTTTTTCCCCTTCCGGGACGGCGTCGATATGGCCGCCGCAGCGGGGATCACGGCCATTATCCAGCCCGGCGGCTCCATGCGGGACGAGGAAGCCATTCAGGCGGCCGACGAACACGGCCTGGCCATGATCTTTACGGGCGTCCGGCATTTCAAACACTGAACATGTTAACTCGCCTGCAGATTCTTTTACGAAGAATATTCAGGGATCTGTAGTTGTTTTTTTGACTGAATGTTCTGCATACCAAATACCGGGAGGCGTTATGAGCAGGGAAGAGATTCGACAGATGGGTTTATCTTGCGGGGCGGATGTCGTCGGCTTTGCGGCCGTCGAGGACTACAAATCGAAACGGGCGCCTGATCCTAAAACCATCCTTCCGGGAATCCGTTCCATGGTCGTGATGGGCTTCCGGGAACTGGACGGCGGCCTTGCATCGGATATCGGTCGGATCAGCATGCACAGCCGCCTCGGCCAAATGGACCAGACCAAAAGTTGCACCTTCCGCATGGCCAAGGCCATCGAGGACCGCTACAAGGTCAAGGCGGCGCCGATTCTGGCGTCCTATCCCTTGAACATGGCGGCGCCCTTCATGGGCCTGGTAGCTGACATTTCTCTGCGGCATGCTGCCGTGGCCGCAGGGCTGGGGAATTTCGGACGCCACAATCTCGTCATCTCGCCGCGCTTCGGCACGCGCATCATCTTTACGGCGATTCTCACGGATATGGTACTGGCCTCCGATCCGCCCGTCACGGAAGTCCTGTGCGACGAGTGCGGTCTTTGCGTCGCTTCCTGTCCCGCCAGCGCCTTGGACGAGGAAGGAAAAACGGAAGATTTGAAGTGCCTGCGGAACTCCCAGCCTTTCGGGATCGGCGGCGCCATCGGATTCATCCGAAAATTCACGGCTGCACCGCCGGAGCAGCAGAAGGCCATGATCATTGATCCCCGGTTCCTGAGCCTCTACCAGGCCTCGTTCATCGGATTCCAGTATGAATGCTTCCGCTGCATGGCCGTCTGCCCGGCCTGCGTCGATGCGTGATCGAGAAGGAAAGATTTAAAATTAGTATCTCAACTTTCGCAGGAGTTAAAAGTATGTAATATATTGTAATTATTAGTAGTATGGCGTCACAAAGTGTGATATATAGGTTTTGCTACCATAGAAAATCTTTATCCCACGAGGTGACGCCATGAGCCAGATTGTATCAGACATCGTTTCCTGTGAAAACAAGATTCATCAGTTCTTTCTCAATCAAAAAATCAAATCGGAAGCCTGCTGAAGCGAAGCAACGTCGACAAGGAGAAGGGCGTTTCTCCGGTCGCCGTGTTCCGGGTTCTCTTCACCCTGGTCTTTGCCGGAAAGAACCTGTTTCGCACGATGACGGCGGACAGAAGCTGCGGCATGGCCAAAGACACGGTGTATCGGTTTCTCAATTCGGTCCATACAAATTGGCGCAGATTCCTTCTGCTGTTGAGTTCCCGGGTGATCCGCGATGAGCTTTCGCCGCTGACCGGCGCCGCCAACATGAAGGTGCTCATCGCCGATGATACGCTTTATCGCCGCAACCGGAGCAAGCATGTCGAGTTGCTGTCGCGGGTCTTCGATCATACCGACAGGCGGTATTACCGCGGATTCAGGATGCTCACACTGGGGTGGTCCGACGGCATCAGCTTTCTGCCTGTTTCCTGTGCGCTGCTGGCGTCCAGCAAGGAAAAGAACCGGCTGGTTCCCTTGCGTACGGATCTTGACCGTCGCACCAATGGTGCGAAGCGTCGCCGGGAAGGCATCCGCAAGGCAACCGATGTCCTCGTCGAGATGGTGGCCGAGGCCGTTGCAAGCGGGATTCAAGCCCGTCACATTCTGTTCGACAGTTGGTTTGCCTTTCCCGCAACCATGAGGAAGCTGCTTGCCAAGGGGATGCATACTCTCTGCATGCTCAAGGTCACGGAAAAGATCTTCTATCGCTACGAGGGGGAATATCTCCATCTGGCGGCCATCTACAGAAAGATCCGCAAGCGACGAGGCCGCGCAAAGATTCTCGCCTCGGTCATGGTCGAGATCGGCGAGGATGATAAAGGCGTTCCCGTACAGGCAAAGATCGTGTTCGTCCGGGACAGGCGCACCAAAAAGTGGCTGGCCCTGCTGTCCACCGATACCGCCTTGGGCAACGATGAGATCGTCACGGCCTACAAACGCAGATGGGACATCGAGGTGTTCTTCAAGATGGCCAAGTCGTTTCTCAATCTTGCCAAAGAATGCCAGGGGCGGTCCTATGACGCTCTTGTCGCCCATGCCGCCGTCGTGTGCTGCCGATACATCATGCTGGCCCTCGCCAAGAGGACGAACCAGGACCCCCGAACGCTTGGGACCCTGTTTCACGCCTGTTGCGAAGAACTCCAGCAGGCGACCTTCGCTGAAGCGCTGGCCTTTGTGCTGATGCTTCTCGATCAGGCATTGGGCGCCGCCACAGAAATGACCAGGGAACTGATCCGGTCCCTGATCGACCGATTTCTCAGGGATCTACCGCCAATTTACGGGGCACGTTGGTTACTTGCATGGCAAAATAACCCCGCTTTTTGTTAAAGAACAGATACATAGAATCAATCAAACGTGTGCGAAAGTTGAG
>PHEX01000112.1 GCA_002843005.1 Candidatus Anoxymicrobium japonicum
TTACTTGAAAAAGGAACCAGAACGCCACCCGTGTCAGCGGGTAGTATTTTAGAAAAAAGTTGCAATATTAGTTAACTAGGTTGCGGGTCGGCCTCAATTTGGGTATAAACCCACCTCTTTTGACCTTATTTCAGTCGAATACGCCCTCATTTTCAAGCTTATTATCCGACATGAATCTATTGTAATTTTACACTTTCGGTGCCCACCCATCCCCTGACCCGCTCGACATCTCGCAAATCCCAATAAAAAATATCCCTCGCCCCGTAGCCGAAGACCTGCTCAAAATAAAGAAAGCGTTACTATTAGTGATAGACATACATAAGACCCGCCACATATCGTATGGGGGTCTGACATGCCTCGTATGCGGCGTGGGCGCGGCACGGACACTAACAAAGGTCGGGGTCGACTACTACATCGAAACACTGACAAAAATAGGATGGGTGGATAGGGACAAGAATGCCGTAGAAATACTCGTGGACGAGTAAATGCAGAATGAACGATTAATTACCAAAAACCCTTTTTCTTTTTATATCTTCGGTCACAACCGACAAAAACCCTGCAAAATCTTCGGGTATAACCGAATCTTTATATATGCACTGACAGTTTCCGGTTCATGGGCGAAATTGACCTCTACAAAAGTCTTGCACTGTGGAACAGCCACTGGACGACCGGAAAGGTCTCGAAGCTGATAAAGAAGCACGAGGAGCCGAGAAGGACGTTCTACCATATCCGCAAAAGGATAACAAACTTACCGTTCGAGATAATGGCAGGGCCCAGGCAGGTGGGAAAAACCACCATGATGGGACACCTGATGGAGTATCTGATGGAGGAGGGCTACAGGCCAGAGGAGATACTCTATGTGCCCCTTGACGTTCCTGCTGTTGCTGCCGAACTTGGAGGGGGCTTGCAGGCGGTTGTGGATGTATATGAGAGACTCATTCTCAAGGAGTCTATTTCAAAGGTCAAAAGGCCCGTGATATTTTTCCTCGACGAGATACACACCCTGCCAGACTGGGGAAAGGAGCTAAAAGGGCTGTATGACCAGTATCACCCCACTCTGCGCGTGCTCGGAACCGGGAGCAGCAGTGCGGCGCTGTTAAACCCCACAACCGCGGACGCCCCGGGCAGATGGGAGAAGAACCACATGCATCCCCTGAAGTTCCTCGAAGCGGCGGGAAGCTACGGTATTGGTGGGTTGGAAGAGATCGGAAAGCTGGCAAGGAATGCAAGAGACGCGCTGGCCGGTCTTGGCACATCAACAGAGAGCAGGAATGCGGCAGGTGAAGCAATCTCTGCTCTCTATGCGGCAACACTGCCGCACGCAGACCGGCTGTATGCGGCCTTCGACGGATACCTGTTGAGAGGGGGATTTCCAAGGGTTCAGCCGCCCGCGACTATGGAGGACTCCTTCCGCTTTTTTGAGGTCGTCATGGACACGGCCATATCAAAGGACCTGAAGCTTTACGAGAAGGTCAGAAAACCGCAGGCTTTTCGCAGCTTCCTTGTCATGCTCGCAAAGAACCACGGAGGGAAGTTCATTAGCGCGGGGTGCGCGAAAGACCTCGGCGTAGACAAGGAGACACCTGCATCGTGGAAGGCGGTTGCAGAGGAACTCTTCTTCGTCCACCAGCTTCAGCGCGTCAACGATTCGTTCCACTACGTGCCCGGCAAGGCGGACAAAGCCTACCTTCAGGACCCGGGGCTGCTCTCCTTCCTTTCGGTTTCGACCGAGATAACAGAGCTCGAAGGCTCAGGGAAGATAGGCAATGTCGTCGAGGGGGTGCTCTTCGACCACCTGCGCAGGCTGCAGTTCAACACCCTTGGGCACCGCAACGGCACGATAGGCTACTTCGATAAGCCGGAGGTTGATTTCATAGTCCAGCTTCCCCATGCGTGGCTTGCGGTGGAATCCAAATACAGAAAACGTATCTCCGGTGCGGACAGGAGGCTTGTGCAGTATTTCGAGGGCAGGCCCAACGTGATGCCGGTAGTCGCTACAAGAGACAAATTCGAAATAAGGGACGATGCGTGGATTGTCCCTGCGTGGCTGCTCTGCATGATCGCGTGATGATCGTAGGGGGTGTGTTGGCGGGTAAGGTTGTTTGGGGGCTTATTGTGAAACGAACCTCCCCCTGCTCCGCATTTCGGCCAAATTCCAACTTGGGCTTCAGCTTGGGCCTTAACATGGGCCTCAACTTGGGACACAACGTGGGACAGACTTGGGACACGGGTGCACCGCACCCGCCAAAGAGTGGAGATATTACTACGTTGAGATGAGTGGAAAAGATGGAGATAAAAGTGGTGGCAAGGTTGGGAAATATTCGTGAAATAATAGGTTAAAACTCCTTAAAACTAATTCACTGCTTTGAA
This sequence comes from Candidatus Anoxymicrobium japonicum, assembly GCA_002843005.1. Classification (NCBI taxonomy): domain Bacteria; kingdom Bacillati; phylum Actinomycetota; class Candidatus Geothermincolia; order Candidatus Geothermincolales; family Candidatus Anoxymicrobiaceae; genus Candidatus Anoxymicrobium; species Candidatus Anoxymicrobium japonicum. The sequence continues at coordinate 2,371 of PHEX01000112.1, forward strand.
ATCTTGAGGCTTTTGCTTTTTGAATCAATCTTAACATAATCTCCGAGCGAGAAATCTCCGACCTTTAGGTCGGGGATGAATCGCCCGGATTGGCCTTCTTTTTGGAAAAAGTTCTTTTTCTCTTA
>PHEX01000113.1 GCA_002843005.1 Candidatus Anoxymicrobium japonicum
AACGACGCACCGACGGTGGCCAACCCGATTCCCGACCAAAACGCGACCGAAGACGCCGCGTTCAATTACCAGTTTGCCGCCAACAGCTTCGCTGACGTGGATGTTGGCGATACCTTGAGCTACAGCGCGCAGTTGGCGGGTGGCGGGGCACTGCCGGCCTGGCTGAGCTTCGATCCGGTGACGCGTACTTTCAGCGGGACGCCCCTCAACGGTGACGTTGGCACGCTGTCGATCGATGTGCTTGCCAATGATGGCAACGGCGGCACGGTCACGGACACCTTCAATGTGGTCGTCGCAAATGTCAACGATGCGCCAACGACTACGCCGGTTACGCTCGTAGCAATGCTGGAGGATGGTACTCGGATAATCACTGCAGCCGAATTGCTGGCCAACGCGTCGGATATTGAGAACGATGCGTTGAGGGTGGCGAACCTTACTGCCAGCAGTGGCACGCTGATAGACAATGGCGACGGTACTTGGAACTTCACCCCGGCATTGAATGACGATAGTGGCGTCACATTTACCTACGATATCGTCGATAACGGTTCCACTAATGGCGTATCCGATCCACAGTCGACGACCGCTTCCGCAACGCTGGACATCATTGCTGTGGCGGACGCTGTTGGTAGTTCGGGAGTTGTGATCGGGGCGTCCTATGTCTTCACGGTGCCAAATTCTGGTGGCAGCACCTATACCGCACCCAACGGAATCACTGTGACCGCTTCCGGTGGCACGCTGGTTTCAAATAATGGACTAGGTATTGGCGTCCAGTCCGAGGGTAAGGGTGACAATCGGATTGATCCGGGCGAGTCGCTTACCTTCCAGTTTACGGATGCTGCGAGCGTTCATGGCATTTCGATGAACGTCAAAAACTCGGACGGCGAGACCGTCAGTATTGCGAGCACGCTGGATGCTAGCGGACTGAATCTGTCGTCCGTGGCGCTAGCCGGCACCTTGCAGGTGGTCGGGAAGAGCACCATCAGTGCGACTACGGCCTCCGTAATTCTGACGATTGAGGGAACATTGGGCACCCTCTCCTCTACAGCGGTGATCAACGCCAATGGAACATGGTCCATTTCTGGTCTGGATGCCAGCAGTGTTGGCACGGTCACCCAGGTTTCCTTGCAGACGTCCATTGATGGCGATGCATTCAGCAATGGTGGCGACCTGCTGAACTTTACCGTCAGCCGTGAAATTCGCTCGATGGTTATCACCGATGGGGCGCTTTATGGCAACAAGGACGGTTATCAGGTCGACTACCTGTCGTTCTCGCCCGTACCTCAGAAGGGCAACAGTTATCCGGTTGAGCTGTTCGCTAACTTGTTTGACGTTGATGGCAGCGAATCTTTCAGCGCTATTTCGCTCAGCGGCTTCCCGGCGGGCGCTGCGCTGTATGTCCTGGATACGGATACCGGTTCCCTGTCCGCCGTACCCTCTTCCGGGTTTGCTTCGGATGGTAGTGCCATCTTCATGCTGGATACCGCCTTCCTGGAAAATGCCTACACTGCAGGGGGCTTTACCGATCAGCTTTGGTTGTCAACCGCTACGTCACACCTACCGGCGAACTTTGTGCCGACGATGACTATCGTCACTCAGGATAGTGACGGCAGTGAGGCCTATAGCATTCTGGGGGGTAGCAATGGCAACGTGCTGACCGGTGGCATTGGCAATGACATGATCGATGGTGGGGCTGGCAACGATATCTTGATTGGCGGTGCCGGGAATGACACCTTGGTCGGCGGCAGCGGGGTGGATGTCTTCCGGTGGTCGTTCAGCGATCAGGGATCTGTTGAGTTGCCTGCGGTTGACGTGATCCAGCAGTTCGATACCGCGTCGGTAGCGGCCGGTGGCGATGTCCTGGATTTGCGCGATTTGCTCTCCGGGTCAGCAACTACGGCTAGCGCCATTGACCAGTATCTCGATTTCGAGAAGTCGGGTAGCAACACGATCATCAATGTCCGCCCCGATACCGCCGGTGGGGTAACGCAACAGATTGTCCTGGAAGGAGTTGATTTGACCTCCGGCGTTACGCCTGTGGTCGGGCAGTCGATGGATCAGGCGATCATCCAGAATCTGCTCAACAGCGGCAAGCTGATCACCGACTGAGCGTTCGCCGGCAGCAAAAAAGGGCGGGGAAATCCCCGCCCTTTTCACGTCTGAAGCCGGTACCGCTCAGCCTTCGTGCATGCGTAGTTTGGCGACGCTGGGGATATGGATCTTGCGGCCTTCGACAAGGATCAGGCCGAGGTCGATCAGCTCGTGCAGGATGCGCGAGAAATGTTCCTGGGTCAGGTTCAGGCGCGAGGCGATGACGCCCTTGTTGGTGGGCAGCGTGATGGTGACGTTGATGCCGTTGATGCTGTCCGGCTCGTCGTCCGGCAGTTCGCGCAGCAGGTAGCCGATGATGCGCTGCTTGCCGGAATGC
>PHEX01000114.1 GCA_002843005.1 Candidatus Anoxymicrobium japonicum
GACTGGCGGGGGCTGCGGAACTCGGGCTGCGCCCTCAGACAGTCCTCGCCCCTTTTCCGCCAGCCCCTGCGTTGCTCGGCACCTCTCAAGGGGCCCGGTGAAACGAACCGGGTTTGAGTTGGGGTGCCTGAATGACCGATTTCATTTTTGGCCGTTTTTCCCGGTTGACCGTAGGAATGCCAATTCAGGGTGCGCAGGTGAAAAGTGGACGCCTTTCGGGTCCCCGTGGAAGGCGCTGAGCAACGCAGGAAGGCCGGGGGCTTTCGGCGAGGACTGTTTGAGGGGCGCAGCCCCGAGTTCCGCAGCCGCCCGGCCTGCCGAGTAGCGCAAGGGACCGGCGCAGCCGGCGCCGCCCTCGGGGTCGCCTTTTCTTTGGCTACTTTCTTTTGGCGAAGCAAAAGAAAGTACGCCCGCCAACAGGGCGGAAACCCCTGCCCGACTCAGGGAAACAGTCCCTAAGCCGCCGCCAGCAGAGAATTAACCCCCGGCGTACTGAACCGCAATTGCTCCTTATGAACAATCCCATTCGCCGCCAGACTGACCCCAAAATCCGGCGTCCACGAGCGCCCTGCTTTCTGCCACTCCACCTTGGTCAAATCGACCGCAGCAGAATCCGGATCAGGCCCGATCAGCGGCTTGACGACATTCTCCAGCAGATCGCCAAAGCGCATTTCCGGCTCGACGACAAGCATCAGCGGCGTAGCGAACAACATGTGGTGATCCCAGCAAACGTAAACGATCTGCTTGCCATTGAAGTTTTCGACGAGGTCGCGCGGTACGGCGACGTAGGGCTTGGTTGAGGTCAATGCCATTTGTTTCTCCCGATATTCACTGGTTGCTGGTCGCCTGCTGGCGCCAGGCTGCGAAGTTGCGCTCATCCTCTGAACCGTCGAAGTCGCCGTTGTCCTTGCCGGGAATCAGGCTGACCCAGTTCATCCACGCCCCGAGATCGCCGTTGATCGGCGCCTGGAAGAGCTGCTGCATGGGCAGCCAGGCCTGGATGTACTTTTCCGGTTCGGTCTCGAAGATGTGCTGGCAACCGTCCGAGCAGAAGTGGTATTTCTCGCCCTTGTATTCGGTTTCCCGCTGGCACAACGAGGTCGGATCGTCCGGCTCGGTGAACACGGTCGGGATCTGGCAGGTCTGGCACAGCTTGGCCAGGCCCATGTTGGCGAACGGCGTGCCGGCGGCCTTGAGCTTGCTCAGGTGCGCCCAGCGCGGACGGTAGTATTTGTCGAAGGTGTCGGGATACTTCTTCGACAGCCATTCCATTTCGTCTTCGGACGGAATCCAGCTATGGAAGGCCGTGCCGAAGTTGTATTGATAGAGCGCCAGCATGAACTGGTGCGACATGTGATCGATGCCCTTCTCGGCGTCGTCCCAACCCTTGGGCGGACGAATGCCGTAGCGCGCCAGATCGCGGAACAGGGCACCGCCGTTTTCGACGCCGTAGATGTTCCACGCCTCGCGCCAGCTCATGACACGCTTCGGCAGCATGTAGTCCATCATCGTGCCGACCACGCCGAGCAGGCGGAAGCCGCGCCAGAACCACTTGTCGATCCAGCCCTGAACGATTTCCAGATTGGCCGGGTCCTGCTCGAGCATGAACTTGATGCACTCGAGGCCCAGCGTCATGTGCCGCGCTTCGTCGGACTGCGCCGAGAAGCCGAAGGTCACCGTCGCCATGTCGCCGTTGTAGGCGGCACCAGACATGAAAGGCACGAAGAGCAGGTTGGTCAGCACGTATTCGAAGCTGAAACCGATGGCGATCATGAACTCGAACGGCCCCGACGACAGCGCATCGTCGAAGAAGGAGCGCGGCAGCGTGCAGTACCACATGCGGTCGCGGGCATCGGCAAAGGCATGGAAGCCGTTGTAGAACTTGTTGTAGTTGGACAGCGCGTGAATCTGCGTCTGGGCGTGGCGGATCTCGTCGATCGACTGCATCTGGCAGGCGACCTGCGTGCCGACGCCGGGGAATTCCCGGCCCATGCGGGCGAAGCCCTTGCCGGCCGCGTATTCACCCGGGCTGATGGCCTGCAGGAAAATCTTCAGGGCGCTCAGGTAGCGGGCATCGGTGATGTTGAGGTGACCGTTGTTCTGGGCGTGGGCATCGATGATCGCGTAGAACTTGCGCTCCTTCTCGGCCTGGTATTTCCAGTATGAATCCATGGTCAGGCGGAAGGGGTCTTCCCACTTGTCCCAGTCGTGAATCTTGATGCCTTCGTACTGGACGTACGGGAACACCTCATCCTTGGTGTGATAGGTCGTGTCCCAACCGAGGTCACGGGTCATCAGCTTGTACTTTTCCTTCAGGCTGAGTTTCTTCTTGGCAACTTGCATGTCCATTTTTATCTCCTTCTACTCTCAGGCATTCCAGCGCAGGGTGAAGCTGTCTTCGTCC
>PHEX01000115.1 GCA_002843005.1 Candidatus Anoxymicrobium japonicum
GGTCAGCCCTCAAACCAGTATTATGTACACAGGTGGTGGGGGTGTGGCTCCTGGGGTCGGCAGCCAAGGCTGCTCTGCCTGAAATGCCGCCCCCGCCGCGTCTACCGCGCAGCGGTAGACGGAGAGGTAGACGGTGCCTGACCCCTTACTTGCAGCTACAGGGTTCGACATTCAGGTTGGCGCCGCACTTCACGCAGAGCCCTTTGCACGCCTCGTCACAGATGCGGCGCGCCGGGAACGAAAGCGCGATCAAATCGCGGAGAACCGGCTCGAGGTTGAGTATCCCATCACGTACGACATAGTCAAACGCGCTCTGTTCATCTTCGTCAACATTGCCGCTGTCCGGCAGAAGCGCGTGCTCGCGCACAGTGACAGAAAATGTAAAGTGAAATCGCTCGAGACAGCGATAACAGAACATGGCGACCCAGCCGTCCACAGTTCCCGCGATCTCTATGGCGCCTGCTATACGACACAGTTCGAGCGACCACCGCACGCTCTCGCCCGGTTGAAATTCCATCTCGCAGGCGTCACGCAAATCCAGATTTGCGCTGCCATCGACTTTTTTACGGTCGCCTATCAGCCGGAGCGCGTTTGAAACATCGATCTTGAGGTCGGGGATTAAATACTGAACGCTATGCGGCGTCACAACTCCTCGCGCTCGTCGTACTCCTCCTCTAACGGTTCCTCGGCGTAGCCCCGAAGCTTTTCGCGCCAGGAGATAATGCGATTGAGTATCCCATCTGTAGAGTCCTTGACCTCGATGAGGGACGCTTCGAGCTCTCCAAAAATACGGTCGGCTACATCCTCGGCGTCATAGACTATCCGGCGTGATTCCTCCTCGGCCTCGTCTATCATGTGGTCTCGCTCGAGCTCGGCCTGTTTGATTATCTCGGTCTGTTGAACCATGTCATCGGCGCGCTTCTCCGCCCTGATGAGAAGTTCCTCCTCATTGCGCTGCGCCTCAGATATTATGCGGTCTTTTTCCCTTGAGACAAGGCGGGCCTGCTTGAGCTCGTTTGGCAAAGTCGCCCTGATGTCGTCCAACAGATCGTAAAACTCCGCCTCGTTGGCCCTGACCGATGAAGACAGGGGAACCCTCTTGGAGTTTGCGATGAAGTCCTCCAGTTTGTCCAGGCGAGCAAATATGTCCATTGCTTACTCCTTTTCCAGTGCGTCGGGGGTGGCGCCGCGCCCAACGAGCCTGGCTCGCAGACGCCGCTCCACAATTTCCGGCACGAGGCCTTTGATAGAGCCACCATATGAAATTACCTCTTTGAGCCCGCTCGAGCTCAAGTAAGTATACCCCGGACTCGCCATGACGAAAAATGTCTCGATGTTCTCGTCCATCTGCCTGTTGAGCTGCGCCATCTGAAACTCGAACTCAAAGTCGGACATAGCGCGAAGGCCTTTCACAATGCAACATGAGCCATGCTCGTGCGCAACATCTATGAGAAGTGAATCGAAAGCGATGACATCAATGTTCTTCACGCCGCCTATGCTCTCCTTCAACATCGCCACGCGCTCATCGGCGGTGAAGAGCGGACGCTTGGCGGGGTTCACGGCTACTGCTACAACAATCTTCTCAAAGTGCCGCGCGACCCGGACAATAACGTCCAGATGTCCGCATGTCACCGGATCAAAAGTGCCAGGGCAGATTGCTACGCTCAAGATTCTTCCCTTTTTTTCGGCCATCCCGTCTCACCGGGCTGTATATAGACACTATCGAATCGCCGTAGTCACGCCGCTCTTCCAGCAGCCATTTGTCAACAGGAGGCTTGTAGTTCCCATGTGGTGAGTAGCGATAGATAGCCAGTCCATCCTCTTCGAGAAGCCCCCTGTTATAAATGAGTCGAAACAACACATCCAGCAAGCGTTGATCAATTCTAAATGGGGGATCGATAAAAATCAAACCATACAGACCACGCGCCGCGGCCAGACCGCCAGGCAATCTGGCTACATGGACAACGCCACGATCCTGCAAGTGAGCGCGATTGAGATTTTCGTTGATCGCGCGCGCGGTTGCGGCGTGCTGCTCTATAAAATCCGCGCGATGAGCGCCCCGGCTCAATGCCTCGATTCCAAACGATCCAACACCGGCAAAAAGATCGAGCACGCGCGCGTCTTCTACCCTGTCCGAGAGAAGGTTGAACATGGACTCCTTCACTCGGTCGAGAACCGGACGCAGCTTGCGGCCTTTCGCTCCATACAACGCAGCGCCTCTGGCGCTTCCCGCTATCACGCGCAACTTAAACTCCTTTGGGGTCAGTTTAACTTTTGATCTGTCAGGTCTTTTTTCTAAAAGTCGCT
>PHEX01000116.1 GCA_002843005.1 Candidatus Anoxymicrobium japonicum
CACTCCCATGAAGTCACCCACGCCTGCCAAAACCGGTACGGATGACGGGGATTGGGAGGAGTTTTAAAACGTATTGAATTTAAGCTGAAGAACGCAGTTAGCCACAGAGCACACAGAGGCAAAGCGGATTGCGTGATGCTGAGAGAGTTACCCGATAGGCGGAAGTCATGACTCGGACAATCCCTTGTTTTTTCTCTGTGAACTCTGTGTGCTCTGTGGCTTGAATTACGGTTTTTACGATTCATGCATGACAGGCAGGGCGAGATTGGAATTTATCGTTCTTATTGCGAATTGAAACAAGAGGCAAGAATGAAGAGAAAAGACATCATCCCAACAAGCCAGGAACGGCCCATGCGGGAAAATGATTTTATCGTTTCCAAGACGGACCTGACTGGACGTATTACCTACGGCAATGAAATTTTCATTGAGTTTTCCGGGTATAGCGAAGAAGAGTTGCTTGGCAGCCAACATAACATTATCCGCCACCCTGATATGCCCAGGGCGGTGTTTCATTTGCTTTGGGATTACTTGTCGAAAGACAGGGAGATATTCGCTTACGTCAAGAATATGTCAAAAGATGGCGGCTACTACTGGGTGTTTGCGCAAGTTGCACCCATGAAAGACGCGAACAATAAAAAAATCGGTTACACCTCGGTTCGCCGTATGCCTAACCCCAAAGCGATTCCAATTGTGGCAGAGGTTTATCGCAGCATGCTGGAAGCGGAGCGGAAAGCCGGTGCCAGGGATGCTATCTCAGCTTCCGGCGCGGTTCTGGGTGCGGTGTTAAAAGACAAGGGCGTTTCATACGAGGAGCTGATCAATGTTTTACAAGCACTTTAAGCATAATGAACCTGCCGCAATAACCGCAATCGGCATCGTTTGGGCAGGCCTGCTGGTTTATATATGGATGCCCGCCCTGAGCCAAGTGCAGGAAAGCGGAATCAGCCGGGAGATGCTGTTGCCGGCCTTGTTGACGCTCGGCTCAGCCTTGTCCCTGGTCTGGTGGATAAAATCAAGGTCGTTCGACCGGCAATTGCTGGCCCGCGTACTGGCTGCAAGCGAGGAATGGGGGAAAGGTGCTATCGGAGAACGTCTCACGCATATCGGCGGCAATGAGCGGCCAGTCCAGAAACTAGCCTGGCACCTGAATAACTTGATGGATCAGGTGGAAGCGACACAGGTCGACATTCTTTATTCCGCCAGCTCGGTGTCCAAGGGTAATTTCCTGAGAAAAGGTTACCCGCAAGGTTTGCATGGCGAGTTCGCTGCGGCGGTAAAACAGTTTTATACGGTTGCAGATACGCTCTCAATGGTTACCGCAGCCATCACCGAGTTGATGAATGCCATTGCCGAAGGGGACTTTGACAAGAAAGTTGACATTGAGGCGGAAGGTGACTACAGGCTGACCATTGATGCCGTAATGCAGGCCATGCAAACCATGCAGAGGATGATCGGCGACATCGGCAATGTGATGAGCCGTGTTGCCCAGGGCGATGTCAGCCTGCGCGTGCAGGCTGAAGGACGCGGCAGCCTCAACCAGCTGAAAATTGACATCAATCAGTCACTGGATGCCTTGAATTGCCTGAACGAAATCGCAGTCGTCGCCAGTGCATTGTCCAGAGGCGATTTGAGCCAGAGTATCAGCAAGAGTTATCCCGGTACTTTTGGCGATGTCATCACCAGCATGAACGGCACGGTAGCTGCGCTCAACAGCATGATCAGCGAGATTCATTCCCTGGTCGAAGCTGCTGCCAACCAGGGTGACTTCAGCAAACGCATCGATACCAGCGACAAGCAGGGCTTCGGCAAGACGGTGGGCGAGTCGCTGAACCTGCTTTCCGCTACGACAGACACTGCCCTGAAAGACATCATGCGGGTTGCCAGGGGTTTTGAGACTGGCGACTTTAGCCAGAAAATTACCGGGGACTATCGCGGCACGATCGGTGAGACCAAAGACGGCATTAATGCACTTTCAGAGACAACATCGACTAACCTGAGGGATATTGTGCGGGTTGCCAATGCGCTGGCCGACGGGGATCTGACCCAGAACATCAGCGCTGATTATCCGGGCGAGTTCGGGCAGACCAGCGATGGCATCAATGCAACTGTAACTACCCTGAGGACGCTGGTGGAGGGGATCAAGACTTCAGCCGAGACCATCAACACCGCGGCTAAAGAGATTGCCCAAGGCAACACCGACCTCTCGCAACGCACAGAAGAACAAGCCTCCAGCCTGGAACAGACCGCCTCCAGCATGGAAGAACTCGCCTCCACCGTCAAA
>PHEX01000117.1 GCA_002843005.1 Candidatus Anoxymicrobium japonicum
AGATAACCGCTATATTCCTTAGCCTGTCATATCCAGAGATATATTCCTTTGTCCAAGGTATTCCATCAGCGCTTCTTTGGTGGGGAAATGTTTTTCCGTCAGGGCCAGGTGTTCCTTTATCAGGGCAATGCTGTGGCCCGTGACCCGTTGCATCAGGTTTTCCGGCATGCCGAAGTATTTGAGAATCAAAACGCGGTCAAATACTTTGATATAGGCATCTACTGCTTCTTCCGTATGGAAGATGCGCCGGGCGATCTGATGGGCAGTAAGACCCTGCAGGAACATTTCAATTACTATGGTCTTATGGGTAAGCGATCGGCCCATATCCAGAACCGTTCCGGCTGTGGGCAGCAGTATCCCGAACTGTTCCTGATAGCTTTCTAAAAGTTCCCGCATAAGGCCGGGACTTAAAGATAACAGCCACTGTGTATCCAGGGTGGTCAGCACCCCGTCCTGGCGCCAGGCCTCGGCAGTGATGCGTTCCAGCTGTGCCATTTTCACTTTTTTAAACTCTCCCCGGTGGTTAAGAGTCAGGTTCTGTTCTGCCGGGGTAAGAAGCGTCAGCACTACTGGAGTAAAGAGCCGTGGATCAGTCCGCCTGCTCTTGTGGGTGCCGTGGACCAGCCAGACTGCCTGCCCGGAAGTAAGCTCCTCCAGTAGCGGGCAGCACCAGGATCTCAACTCAGCCGCTGTTTGTACCATGGCCTCGGCCAGTCCTGGTTTTGTACCGTAGTCCGAAGTTAGTTTTTCTACCAGTTCTTTTAGAACTTCCGGCGGTAGAGCTGCTTCTTTTTTCAGGTGAACATGGACCATTTTTTCTGCGTTAAGCGGTTTTTCCGGTAAAAACTCGAACCCTTTCGGGGCAGACTTGCGGGCCAGCTCGCCCTGGTCTGTGATTGACCAGATATCTTCCAGGGTGGTGGTTTTGTCTACGGCCTGCAGTATTAAGTACTGTTCCAGTTCCAGGTGTCTTTTGACCGTGCGGGGAGAGAGCCCTTCAGAGAGAGCCTCTGCCCAGCGCGGGGTAAGAAGCGGCAGGAGAAGATCATCTTCGCCGCGTCTTACATAGAGTTCGCCCGGTTTTACCCGGCGGGTACCGCTTTTTGCTTCATGTTCGTCAAGTGCGCTGTTGGTCAGGCTTGCTACCTGCTGGGCCAGAAAAGAATCCTTGGCCAGCTCGAAACGGTGTTTCAGATGGGCTACCTGGACGTGTTCAACATCTCTTTGGGGAAGGGTACTGTACGGACCCTTCCGCTTTTGCACAGGCATCACTTCCTCTTGTTTTTTTTACAGGATGCGCGGTAGCGATACGGCGGATACGCTCCATACGCCAGCTGTACTCGGGTGTGTTAAACTGCCGGTACAGGGATTGGTACTTCTCTACTACCCTGCGGGAAAAGCCCAGCACCTGGCGTACCATGGGCAGGGGCATCCCCTTTTCCGTTAGAAGTACTACCCGGGAGAAATCTATTAAATATCTTGCTATGCTATCATAGCTATGGGAGGTTCGCCTTTTAATCTCGGTCTCCGTATAGCCGTCCATGTAGAGCGCAATGACCTTCTCTGCATGGCTAAGTGTAGGCCCCATATCGGCTACAAAGCCGCGGGTGGGGAGCACCACCTGGGGGTGTGCCTTGATACAGTCCTGCACGGCGTCTACGGAGATGCTCATCAGGTACGAGAGATCGCCCTGGGAGAGGGTTGCACCCTGAGCATAGGCGCCGGTAGCAAGGCGCTCTAGCCGCTCCCATTTAAGGGCCTTGGGGCTATCTGTACTGACCAGTTCCCAGTCTTTTTCGGTAACATAGTCCAGGACCGTGTTTACCAGACTGCATTCCGCAAGGGGCTTCCCGGGTGGTTCCTTGGCCTCCACGGCGCTGTAGAGCAGCTGCCCCGGTTCCAGTTGGGAGCGGAACTCTTTGGCCAGTTCATCCAGTTCCATGATAAAGTTTTCGGCAGCGGCGGGGGAATAACCGTGGCGCTTCTGTAACAGGCGGCCAAAACTTTCCCTGCCTGCTATTGTTTCTGCAGAGGCGTTCTTTACAGGGTAGCGCTTTTTAAGTTCTGCCAGTTCTTCCGCCAGATAACTGCCGGTCATTTCCTGGTTAAACATCCGCCACCAGCGGTCCCATGTCGGCTGAGGTACCGCCAGGTCCGAAAGGATCTGACGCAGCGGTTCACCTTTTAAATAACGTTCTACAGCCAAAGCACAGCGGCTGGCCTTAAAGTTTAAACGGTTGCTCTTGCTCA
>PHEX01000118.1 GCA_002843005.1 Candidatus Anoxymicrobium japonicum
CCCCCAGCAAAGCGAGGGGTGTTTTCTTCGACCGACTTCGAGTCCGCGAGCGGAGGGCGAAGAAGACACCCCGAGCGCCCCTACCAGTTCGTGATCCGATTCATCACAGCGCCCGAGCACGGCTTCGGGTAGAAGTACGTCGATTTCTGGGGCATCTTCTCACCTTGATCCGCTACAGTGCGCACCTGCTCAACAGGCGTAGCGTTCAAGAAAAACGCAACGGCCCCCCGCCCCGAATCCACCAGGCTGACCGCCTCGAGCGGATCACGGGTAAAAAGCATGCCGGCCTCGACCGATTCCCTGTCATGCTTCATTCCAAGAACCTTTTCCATGACAATCTTTTGAAGCACAGTCACGTCGAGCTTCTTATAAGACGCCGCATGATCTCCATTGATTTCTTTCTCTACGTCTCTGTCGCTCCTCCAGGAGAACAGGAAAAACTTCCCGCCTTTGACGAACGCCCCAAACGCGTGCGTTTCTTCACCGACTGCCTCAAGCCGCTTGATCATCTGATAGACCTGTCCGCTGCGCGGGCCACCCGGGACCTCGACATCCGTGATGTTGAACCATGGCTCGAGGCCCTTGAGCATCAAGTCGATGTCAACCGACGGCAAGCCCAGCGCGACCCTGTGCACCGGCAACATCGACAGGCCTGGATTCTCCATCTCGACTATCATCATCATGAGATAGTTCCTTGGGTCATCCTCGCTGGTTATCTCTCCGCTTTCGCGTTTACGCATGCTGTACTCCAACGCGGTTTGATATCGGTGATGTCCGTCGGCGATGTAAAGCGTCTTCTTTTTGAGGAACAAGGCTATCTTGTTGACAAATCTTTCGTCCGTGACACCCCATATGTCGTGCGCGACCCCGTCGGGGGTCTGAAACTGCGCCAGCGCAAACCTCTCCATCTCCGCCAGAATGGGGCCTTTGAGCTTCTCGTTCGTGTCGGAGTACAAAGCCTCTACCATACTCAGATTAGCCCGCGTATGCTCGAGCAACGCTCCGCGATCCGAGAGTGGCCCGGGCATGATGTCTTCATGAGGAAGTATCCCGCCTTTAGAAAACTCCTCCAACTTGACCCTGGCAACAAGGCCGGTGCACTCTTTGTAGTTGCCCTCGAAGAGGTAGCTCTGCCTGTAAAGATAAATGCCGGGGATGCGATCCTCTATGAGGATCCTCTGCGCAAGCCACCTGTCAAGGAACTCCGAGGCTCTCACGTACGGCTGCTCAGAGACGGAATCGCTTTTCTTCGGCCGGTTGAGAATGAGCCGGATTACGTTGTACGGATGCTTGTTATAAAGCGCGTCTCGCTGCTTATCACTGATTACATCATATGGCGGAGCGACGACAAGCGACAGATCCCCTATCGCCTCACTGTTATACCTCATCCCTCTGAAAGATCTGATCTCCGCCATTAGATTCCCGCTTCCTCGAGTCACAAACATCGCCTCAACAACGAAAGCATGATACCAGAAACACGTAAGATGCCGGATCTGCAAAGAAAAAGACCCGCCGTTGCGGGTCTTTTTCAAAAATCGGCGGCGACCTACTCTCCCACAAGGTTACCCCTGCAGTACCATCGGCGCTGGAGGACTTAACTTCTGTGTTCGGAATGGGAACAGGTGATCCCCTCCGCCATCGCCACCGTTATTCTATTATCAGAACGCTCACTCGCGCCCTCAAAGCTACACAGCGTATTTAAAAGATCGAACCAAGCCCTCGACTTATTAGTACCGGTCGGCTGAACGTGTTGCCACGCTTACACCTCCGGCCTATCCACCTTGTAGTCTGCAAGGAGTCTTACTCTGTTAACCAGATGGGAGACCTGATCTTGAGGTTGGCTTCGCGCTTAGATGCTTTCAGCGCTTATCCAGTCCAGACGTAGCCAATCAGCAGTGCCATTGGCATGACAACTGACACACCAGAGGTCTGTTCATCCCGGTCCTCTCGTACTAGGGACAAATCCTCTCAAGTCTCCTGCGCCCGCAACGGATAGGGACCGAACTGTCTCACGACGTTCTAAACCCAGCTCGCGTACCGCTTTAATGGGCGAACAGCCCAACCCTTGGGACCTTCTCCAGCCCCAGGATGCGATGAGCCGACATCGAGGTGCCAAACCTCCCCGTCGATGTGAACTCTTGGGGGAGATAAGCCTGTTATCCCCGGAGTACCTT
>PHEX01000119.1 GCA_002843005.1 Candidatus Anoxymicrobium japonicum
CGGACGCAAACGGCCAGTCGTCGCCGATGGCATCCGCCGCGACCTGCTCAAACACCTTGAGGAGCCGCGACCGGGAAACTTCTTGCTGATCGCCGAAACAGACGATGGCAGCCCGGCCGGATTTTTGCACCTGCAATTGGTTACTGATTATTTTTCCGGCAAGATGAACTGCCACATCTCCGATATTGCGGTGGCGAGCAACTGGGACGGTCGCGGCCTGGGCCGGGCGCTGCTTGATTACACTGAGGCCTTTGCCCGCGAGCATCGCTGTGAACGGCTCACGCTGGGCGCGTTTCCCGGCAATACCCGCGCCCTGTCGGTATACCAGGCCGCTGGCTACCACACCGACATGCTTCGCTTGGCCAAACCCCTGTAAACACCCTGTGGTAACAACAAATCGTCCTGTTTTTGCTTTATGCTCAGAGGGCAATGGATACCGACACATCCGGTCCAAGCCACACGTCCTCCGGGATCATCGCATTCCCGGCGCGGCCGGTTTTTGCCAGCACCTCGCATCCACCGCGTGTTCTTTCGCTCGACGCCTACGGCCGCATCTTGAACTGGATCAGTTGGCAAGACGCCGCCTGCCTGTTCGCGCGCGATGCCATTGCCTGGACACTGGGCTCGCCGTGCCTGCTGGTGCGCGGCGGCATCAACCGCAGCAATGGCCAGCAAAGCATCATCGAACTGCATTCGATCATCGCCGCCCGCGGCCATGCGAGCCCACGCGCGCTCGACCCGACCCCGGCGCTCACCAACACCGCGCTGTTTGCACGCGATGCCCACCTGTGCCTGTATTGCGGCAATGAACTGGGCCGCCACCAGCTCACCCGCGATCACGTGCAACCGATCTCGCGCGGTGGCCGAGATATCTGGGAAAACGTGGTGTCAGCGTGCATCAGCTGCAACTCGCGTAAGGGCAATCGCACCCCGCAGCAAGCCGGCATGCCGCTGCTCGCGGTACCGTTCCGTCCCAGTTGGGTGGAACACCTGATCCTGTCCAACCGCAACATCCTCGCCGACCAGATGGCGTTTTTGAAAAGCCATCTACCGCGACGGGCGCGGCTGAGCGCCTGAGTGTGGCTGTGCCGGGTATGGCCGTCGCAATTGACGCAAGTGTCTAATTCCCGGACACTTGCGCAGCTTTGACGGCGCGCCGCGCTCGAATCCGGAGGGGGATGTTCATGCGAGGATGGTGTTTTACCGGTATGGAACCGGACGAGCGCGAGCAATTGCACGCGCTGTTTGCTGCGGCCAACGCAAGCACGGGACAGCAATTTCAGCTCAGTGATGAGCGCAGTGCCGACGTGCTGGTCGTCGATATCGACTCCATCTACGGGCAAATGACCTGGCTGCGCGCGCGCCAAAACGAGCATACGGTGATTCCGCTCAGCGCCGGTAGCCGTAGCGAGCCGGGCTTGAGCCTGGCCCGACCGGTTACTGAGGCGTCCCTGACCGAATTGATGCGTGCCTTGTTGGCTGCTGCACCCGCCAGCAAACAGCAGGCGGCTGTGACAACAACACCTGCACCAGCGCCAGCGACGCCGACGCCAGCCGCTACCCGCGTCGAACCGGTAGCTATCGCAGCACAGCCCGAGCAAATCGCACCGCCGCCACGGGTTCCGCGCCTGGGCGACTACCTTGCCCCCGGCGCTCTGACCCAGCCGGTACGTATCGTCCGCGATGGCGCCGAGCCGTTGGTGCTCGATCCGGAAACGCGGGTGTATTTCGGGCCGAGTTCGCTGAAGGCACTGCTGCCGTTCTGTCAGGGCGACATGTTGCGCGATGAGCTGCAACCACTCGATGCCGCCGCATTTGCCGAGGTGGTCAAGAAAGGTGGCGCACAGCCGATGGCGCGCTTGCGCTGGCTGTTTGCACTGGTGTCGGGCGAGGGCAAGTTGGCAGAAGGCTATGCCATGGATGAGCGCTTTTCGCTCAGCAAATGGCCGCAGATCGAACGCGAGTTCCCCAAGCATTTCCGCATCGCGACCACGATGATGAAAGGTCCGGCGACAATCGCTGAAATCGCCGAACAAAGCACCGCGCCGGTTGCCGAGGTGATCGACTTCGTCAACGCCAACCTGGCATCGGGCTTTGCGCAAGTCGAGCGAGTACCTGAA
>PHEX01000120.1 GCA_002843005.1 Candidatus Anoxymicrobium japonicum
CCTGGCCGGCTTCGTCGAAGCCGGCGAAACGCTCGAACAATGCGCCGCCCGCGAAGTCCGCGAGGAAGTCGGCATCGAAATCGCCAACCTGCGCTATTTCCACAGCCAACCCTGGCCCTTCCCCAACTCCCTGATGGTCGCCTTCTTCGCAGACTACGCCGGCGGCACGATCACCCCGGACCCGAACGAAATCGAAGCCGCCGACTGGTTCCACCCCAACGCCCTGCCCATCCTCCCCGAACCGATCAGCATCTCCCGCCAACTCATCGAAGCCGCCCTGCGCGAACGCTGATAGCGGCGCCCGGACATTTCGTTTTTGGCCATTTTTTCCGGTTGACCGTAGGAGTGAATGGGAAGTTGTCATGAGGCGGGAGACGGCCAGGAGCAGCCACAGGAATGCGGCTGATTGGCAGCATCAGAAGGGCAGCTTCTGGTCATTGAACGGTCGAGTGCTATGCTTCTCGAATCTCATTTTCTATGGCCCCTATGAGCACTATGGCATCGAGGAAAATAAATACCGTCGAGTCTATTTGGGAATCTCTTCCAGAACTGGAGCATGTCAGTCGAGAATCACTAGACGTAAGTCTGAAACCTTGGGAAGAATTGGTTTCGTGCTGCATTGAAGCTGGAGCACTCGCTCCAATGGTCCCGTCATCCAAGAACGGTGACCCCCGGCTAATAACAGCAGCCCCATTTTTAAAATGTACGCTTGATGACCTCCGTGGGGTCTGGATACTTGTAGAACGAGGTTACACCTCTCAAGCGGCAGCAGTCGCGGCTGCTATGTTTGAAAACGCCTTAACGGCTGCAGTAGTAGCCGGGTCTAAGGAGTTGGCAATACAAGCGCAGAAGGGGAAACATGCTCAAATTCCTTGGGGAGCAAAGGAACTATGTCAGCTTGATGCAAAGCGTGAAATGCGGCTTGCTGAAGAGCGCGGGGAGAAGCAGACCCCGAAAATGTATGAGGATAACTGGACGATTGGTTACTTCCATTACAAGTGGCTTTGCCAAGTTAAACATCCAACATGGCAGGCAGCGATTCACGCCATCCAGTCAACTGTTGTTGCCGACCGAGAATATGCTGTTCGCCCTGGCCCAAACAATTTGCCTCAGGACATCCAAGTCAAGGCAAGGGTTCTAGCGGTGTCACTGACCAAAGCACTACAAGCCATAAAGTCATTCTTCATTACTTTGGATGGCGATGAAAAGTCAGATGAATACCAAGCGTTTGAAGAAAAGGTTAGCAAGGTTCACTTTGGTGTTGCTGACTTGATAAAGCTTCAGTATGGAAAGCCCTCGCCTATCCAAGTTTTAGACCGAAGTTTCATTAAGACTGATTTCTCGACCCTTAGAGAAAAGTATGGCGACTAACGACGGCTTGCGGCCAATTAGCAGACGGCTCCAAATTCTTGGACGACCAGTCCGCTTTGGGCACAAACCAGCAGCCAAACCGCCCCGCTTTCCCGCCAACGCCTTTGCGCGGAAGCACTGAACTCCTTTTGGAAGTCGCGGTCGCAGGTCATATGTGGGTGGAAAACCAGTCGCTCGGCGCCTAGAATGAGCGCTCGGGCCAGCCAGCCGCTTTTGCCAGCCAACCTCTAGCTTCCAACCATTTCCGGAGAATGCAATGAAGGGCGACAAGAAAATCATCGACATCCTGAATGACCTGCTGACTGGCGAATTGACGGCTGTTGATCAGTACCTGATCCACGGCGAGATGTATGCCGACATGGGCCTGAGCGAGTTGGCCGAGAAGTCCATCCACGAGTCCGATCACGAGCGCCAGCACGCCCGCGCCCTGATCCAGCGCATTCTCTTCCTCGAGGGCAAGCCCGATCTCAGCAAGCGCGAAACGCTGAAGATCGGCAAGACGGTGCCGGAGATGCTGAAATCCGACCTCGCCGTCGAATACAAGGTGGATGGTGAGCTCAAGAAGGCGATGGCGGCCTGCGAGAAGGCTCAGGATTATGTCAGCCGCGACCTGCTCGGCGTCCAGCTCGAAGATACCGAAATGGACCACGCCTATTTCCTCGAAAAGCAGCTCAGACTGATCGATCTGGTCGGCCTGCCCAATTACCTGCAGAGCCAGATGGGCTCGGGC
>PHEX01000121.1 GCA_002843005.1 Candidatus Anoxymicrobium japonicum
TGTCTTCATGACGGATGCTCCTTTCTCTCGACCGATAAGTACAAGTCAAGTTTATCGGAGCGTCCGTCTTCTTAATAATCCAGGCACCGTCTACCGCTGCACGGTAGACGGTGCCTGACCCCCCTACGCAGTGAAGGTAGACGGTACCTGACCCCAAAGTTAAGCGAGTTAGAAACAACCGAGCTGGCAACTCGTTACCTTGATCTCCAGAAAGTCGAGAGCGCGCCCCACCAGCAGGGTCGGCGCTTCCAGTTCATTTGCGAGTTCAAGCGCCTTCTCACACGATATCCGGCCATCCTCGGCAGCGGCTTTGATGGCTTCGATCACATTTTGCGGTATATCTTCAGACATTTTTACCTCCCGTAAATCGTGAGCGCGCGAAGCCGGCCGCGCGCCTCATGTCCTCTGGTTCGTTGATGTTCAGGAGAAGCCTGCCTGTCGGGTCGAGGACAAGAAAATCCTCCCACGGAACATAGTTCACACCGACCTTCTCGAAAAAGTCGGTCACCTTCAGGTTGTCTTCAGCCAGTTGCGCCTCGATAACAGGCGCGCAAGTTTTCAGGTACGCGGCGTGCAGTGGCTCCATGCCACCGGGGGTTACCGGAACCGTTGCCTCATAGCCGCGAAGCCTCTTCAGAACGAGCGCCACCGCCTCTCTGTTGATGAACGGCATGTCGCAGGCCACCACAAAGTTCTCTTTCGAGCGAGAGAGCATGAGCCCGCTCAGTATTCCTCCAAGAGGCCCCTTGCCGCTGACCGGTTCCTCGACGACCCGAACAGTCCCGGCGCCGCGCTCATATTCACGCAACCTGTCGAGGCGCTCGGCGTTGCCGACTATCAAAATCTCGTCGAACAGCCCGCGCAGAACCTCGAGCTGAATGCTTATGACACGCCTGCCCGAGACCTCCATGAACGCTTTGTCTCCGGGCATCCGCTTGCTTGCGCCCCCGGCAAGAACAATCCCTGTCGCCATCACGAACCGCCGACGCGCGCCGGGTGAGAATAGACGTTAAAGCCAGCGCCCCGCAAGAACCCAACTGTGGTCACCCCTGTTCGAACGCCGACCTCGATCCCCAGGGCGGTCGGCGCCGACACCGAGCATACCAGTGGCACGCCCGCCCTCGCCGCCTTCAGCACCATCTCATAGGAGAGCCGTCCCGAGAGGATCAACCCTTTGTCGGTGGGACTTTCCTGCGACATGAGCAAAAAGCCGAGCGCCTTGTCCACCGCGTTGTGCCTGCCAACATCCTCCTTTACCACAAGCATCCGTCCGTGCCGGTCGAACAGGCCCGCGCCATGCGTCCCTCCACTGGCCTTGAATATCTCCTGGCCGGCGAGTAGCGCGTCGGGGGCGCTCTGAACCACCTCAGTGGAAAAAATCACGTCGCTCTCCACTTTTACGCCGGAAAGGTCAACCTCTCGGTCGAGGTCCGCCCCTCCGCACCCGGTACGGACGACGCGCGCGACCACGAACCGGTCGGCGCCCTCCAAAAGCTTCGCTTTTATCTCCACAAGATTGCCGGGATCCGCCACGCCGGGCACAGGGTTCGCTCTGTCACCAGCGATGCTGGACGCCATCCCCGCAAACTCCCCCTGCACGCACTGCTGTATGAGTTCGATCTGCTTGCGCTCACCAATAAGCCCTTCGCTCAGGCAAAAGCCAGCCGCAAGCAGTATGTCGTCCCCGGGCAGCCGCATCAGGTAAACGAGTGACCTCCCGTTAAGCCTTATCTCGAGCGGCTCTTCCCTGGCTACAACATCATCGACAGGGAAAGATTTCCCCTGTTGATAGCGCGCGATGCTGAAGGTCGAAAGCGCCTGCTGTTCTTTGTCTTCAAGTTCTGCCATATCCTGAATATATACCAGGGGGACAGATTGTGAAATCAAGCAGTCGAGGTAGACGGAGGGGTAGACGGTGCCTGGATTATTAAGAAGACGGACGCTCCGATAAACTTGACTTGGAGCATCGTCCAAAACCCCACGATGCCCGTTACCAAGCCAATTATAGCAGGTAACTCCGTGAGCTTTCTTACGAACCGAAGCCTGCGAGCAGCAGCGTA
>PHEX01000122.1 GCA_002843005.1 Candidatus Anoxymicrobium japonicum
TTTCCGGTTGGTTGGTGAACACCCAACTACTTGGGCACTTCGATGCCGGTAAGCAAGGAAGGGGGCGTCCATCCCATTGAGCGCAGCGAAGCAATCCAGTGTCTTGATTTTCCGAATATTTCTGGATTGCCACGTCGCTCCGCTCCTCGCAATGACAGCTTGTTCAGAGCATCCTTAGGTCTGGCGTAATCGTACCCAGAGGTGCCGATCGGTGACCAGCCCACTCGGTGGCGTGCGCTTGATCTTCTGTTGCCAGTGGGTGGCTGGCTCGAAGTTTCACTGTCCGAAATGTTGCTGCCCGCCAAAGGCCTGAGCGCACTGCGCCTCGTGCTGCTTACGCTCGCATGGTTGACCTAATATCAGCGCCACGGGTGATCATGTCACCACACTATGGAGACCGCGAATCTCTCTCAAAGCTACCTAACGGACGCGGCGGACGCGGGACCCAAACGGACGCGGGACACCCACAATCTTGCCAACACGGCCCACCCCAACGCGGTGAGCTATCAATCGTGCTGGCACCAGTCCAGGCTGTGGGCGTATCGCGTTGGATGAATGGCTGCAGCTTCACTGTGCGTACGTGACATGCATACACATGTCTGCACAACGGCGATCTCATGCGGTAGCGTTGCGGCTGGCTCGAAAATCGGCGGTTGACTCAGCGGCTCGCTTGCAACAAGCGTCGTGCTGCGCCAATGCCATGCAGCCAACGCTGCCCCATGGCATTCGCTTTCGCAATCAGGCATTCAGCGGCGCCCACAGCGCGGTGAAAGTCCGAACCGACCGCCAGCACCTGACGTGGCCATAGTGCTGCATCGTGGCGCAGGCGCCGCAACGTGCGCGGCGGCGGGCCGCTGAGCGAGCCGCGCTAGTTCGGGTGAACCTGGCGGCCGGTCTAGTCGAGCAATTGCAGGTAGTCGGTCGCTGTGATGCCCAACACGCACTGCGCCGGCAATCGGCGCGATGACTTCTCCGGTGTGCGTATTGGTATCAATCTGCGCAAGCCGACGCCGGGCACTGGTATGGGCAGATTCTTCCAGTGTCTCACGCAGCGCCGCACGTACCGGATTCAGATCAACATAGGCCATCGCCGCCAGCACGGCGGATTCGTCCAGCAATGCCTGGCATTTGAAACGCCATTTTTGCACATTGATGTGCAGTATGCAGGTTTTGCAGGAGCAAAAACCTGCCCCAAAAGCGGCCCTTGCAATGATCTTCGGCATTGGCGCGGCGGGCGATGGACTCACTCAGGCGGCGCATGAATCACGACAAGTCGCACAAGCGCGAGCGCAACAGCGCCAAGCGCCCGGGATTGGCGATCAGCGCTTGGGCACGCAACGCTGCATCTTGCTCGGCTTTCGGAAACAAACGGATCCACCGATCAGCCACTTCTTCATCGGTCCACTGTGTCGCCACATCAGGCAACACCTGCACCACCACATGCAAGTGATTGCTCATCACCGCATATGCCCACAGCGACACCGCGAACACCTCAGCCAGTTGCTGAAGACATCAGCTTGGTTCACATCAAAGCTGTAAAAATCATTCCGCGAAAACCCCACACGCCGAGCATGCAGGTGCACGCCCGGCGCGTGGCGCCATTGCGCCTACCGCTTCATTAGTGCACGGCGCTGCGCTCGTTTCAGTCGTGCCCGCTCCATCTCCTCCATCGAGGGGCCCATGTCCTCACCGTCAAAGCCCGGGCAGGTTGCCCACACTTCTTGCATGGCGCCTACGTAATCCTCGTCATAGTCTTCGTCATCAAAAGTGAGGTTGGTTGATTCGGGGTTGATCGTCATTGTCTTCTCCTGCGCACAGTGGATGCATATATATAAAACGCAATATATGGTAAAGTCAACAGGCCGTGTTTGCAGTGGCTGCCAGTACAGGCGGCAGCTCGTGCGCTCAGGGCGTTGCAACACGGGTCAGTCTTCTATCGGGAGCAGGTGATGAACACGGGCAGGGGATGCGTGCTGG
>PHEX01000123.1 GCA_002843005.1 Candidatus Anoxymicrobium japonicum
ATCCTTCAACGAAGGCATCGCCCGTGATTTCGACGGCGTGCGCGATTACATCGTCTGCCATTACCGAATGAATCGGCGCACCGATACCGAATACTGGCGCGCCAATGCCAGCCACGACCAGTTGTCGGACTCGCTCAAAGCGATTTTGACCTGCTGGTTTACCGGCCAGAATCTGGAGCAGGAACTCGCGCGCCAGAACATCGCCGACATCTACCCCGCCATGTCATGGCATTGCCTGCTCGCTGGCTACGGCCAGTTCCCCGACGTGGCGAAACTGCGCGCGCCGGAGCTTGGCATCGGCAAAGCGGACATGGCTGCGATCGACGATTTCCGCAGCCGCTGCGCGCTCAACTTCCGCGACCACGCCAAGGTACTGTCGGAAATGGCGGCGTAGCCGCTCAGCGTTGCGCTGCGCAATGCTCGGCAATGAACTGCGCATGGTCGGGCATCACCCCCACGCATTTACCGATCACCGCCTCGACACCGCCGACGAACTCGCACAACTCACTCTCCGGCATGAATCCGGCAAACGGATGGTAGCCCTGCGCATGGATGCGCTGGCCTTCCATCACCTGCAACCAGCTCGGCTCGGCAAACAACTCGTTGCCATCACGGAACAGCCGGCCGTTGCTGCGGTACAGATCGATCTTGCGTTGCAGGGTCGCCGGGATCGACATGGTGCGGGTGTAGTTCCAGAACGCCGAATCAGTGCGCTCGGTCGCCTTGTAATGCAGGATCAGAAAATCGCGAACCTGCTGGTACTCAAGCTCGCCCTGCGCGTTGTACTCGTCGATGTCGGCGGCATCGAAACCAGCATGCGGAAAGAACGTGGCAATGCGGGAAATTGCGGTCTGGATCAGATGGATGCTGGTCGATTCCAGCGGCTCAAGAAAGCCGCTGGACAAGCCGACCGCGACGCAATTGCGCTCCCACAGTTTGCGCCGCATGCCGGTACGAAAACGAATCAGGCGCGGATCAGCCAACTTCTCGCCGTCAAGGTTGGCAAGCAGAATCGATGTCGCTTCGTCATCACTCATGAACCGACTGCTGTACACATGACCGTTGCCGACCCGGTGCTGCAACGGGATTCGCCACTGCCAGCCGGCGCTGTGCGCTGTTGAGCGGGTCATCGACAGTAATGGCTTCACTGGAGCGCTGGGCACCGCCAGCGCCCGATCACACGGCAACCAATGTGACCAATCGTCATAGCCAACACCGAGCGCATCGCCAATCAGCAGCGCGCGAATGCCCGAACAGTCGATGAAAAACTCGCCATTGATCTGCTCACCACTTTCCATCACCAGCGCTTCGATGAACCCGTCTTCGGCACGACGCAAAACCTGCTTTACCTTGCCCTCGGTGCGCACCACACCGCGCTTTTCGGCAAGCCCGCGCAACCAGCGCGCGTAGAGGCTGGCGTCGAAATGGAACGCATGCACGATGTCGCCCAGTGGCGAGCCGGGCATGTCCTTGCGATAACGCAGAAATCGGGCTTGCCGCGGCGCAACGGTGTTGATCGAATAGGCGTCGAGTCCGCTGGCCTTGCCCAGTTGTTTCAGCCGTAGCCAGTAGTGGTGAAAGCCGACCAGCGAGGTATCTGGCCCGACTTTGCCGAAGCCGTGAATATAGCGATCGCCGAGTTGCCCCCAGTTGACGAACTCGATGCCGAGCTTGAAGGTGCCCTGGGTGGCCTTGAGGAATTCGTCCTCATCGATATCTAGTGCCGCATTGAAGTGTTTGATGTTCGGTATCGTCGCCTCACCAACACCAACGATGCCGATTTCCTCGGACTCGATCAGGCGTATCCGGCATGACGGCGGCAACAGCTTCGACAACGCAGCGGCCGACATCCAGCCGGCAGTACCGCCGCCGAGAATGACAATGTCGCGAATGGGTTGGATCGACATGGCAGACCTCGTGCAGGAATCAATGAGAGCGATCAGG
>PHEX01000124.1 GCA_002843005.1 Candidatus Anoxymicrobium japonicum
CTTGCAGTTACCCATAAGTCTCTGGTGGCGATGTTTCCGCGAGACGCGCGCCTTCGACAAGGTCAACGAGGCGGGAGAGGCCGCGCCATATGATCGTCGTCCCTGGCGGCGCATCGGATGAGCGATCGAGATAGCCCCCGAGTCGCGCGACCGCCCTGACATAGAAGTTCAGGTCGCGTGGCATTTTTCTTTTGCATTCTGGGGTCACGCGTTCGAGCAGGCTGCGCTCAGCGTTGGTGAAGACGGCATCAGGAGATGCTGTTGATACCTCTCGGCTGAGCATTGTCAGCCATGATACGCGCCAGGCCACGACGCAGCACATTGCGATACAGTTTGCCAGTCTGTCAGCCGTGGCCAAACGCAGCTCCTCGATCCGACACCCGATCTTCAGGGTCCGGAAAAAGGTCTCAATCTTCCAGCGCAACGCGTACCAATCGAGCTTGTGGACAGCTTCGGCATGGGTCGTGACCGGCAGGTTCGTGATCAGTTTCCAGAAGACGGGCGCTCTGCCTTCTGGTGGATTGAGTTCCTCAGCATGGATTACCTGAAGGTTTTGGTGCCGGTATTTCCGCTGTTTTCCTATCGGGGGGCGGACAGTCATCGTCGCGTGCTTGACAGACAGCATGGCGCAATGATCCTTGCCCTGCGCGTCCCGGAACCGGACTTCGTGGGTGCCACTGGATTGCACCTCAGCCATTACCTTGGCAATGGTTGTGCCGCCATCTTCTGCCAGACGGTCGACGCAGCTGCGCACGAGGAACCCTGTCCCAAGCTCCTCGGATAGGCAGTAGAGTTCGTAAATGTCGCTTTCCCGATCCCCGACATGCACGCAACGTTCTGGCACCCCGGTCAATTCGGTGGACAGGCGCAGATTGTCGAGCCAGCGCATGCTTTCCTTCTGTTCAATCGGTACTCGGGTCGGATTGATCTTGCGTTTGAGGGCGGCGGTTCCCTTGAACTTGCTGCGCGACCAGAATTTCGCCGCCGTCAGCCCGAGTGGCAAACCCTCTGGCGTGATGGCCAGGCTGGCATGCATCAAGAGCCCGCAGACCGCATGTTTCTGAAACCGTCCTTCCTTCAGCTTGCGTCCGGTCGATATCTTCGTGAACCCCACCTTCTCTGGAGCCGAACGCTTGAAGGAGAATTCTGTGGTATCCTGCAGGATCAGGATGGGACCATCAGTTGCTCGAATACGCAGGGCAGAAGCGGCAAAATGGCCCTCAAGAATCTTGTCTTCGCTGATATTGCCATTGGAAAAGAAGCGATAGGCGGCCTTGGTGTTCGACCAGTCCTGAAACGCCGTCGGCAGCGATTCTCCCGGTCGCTCTCCAAGAGCCTGGAGCATTGCTTCGAGCCGCCGGTTCAGTCGGACATCTCCCAGATCGCATCCAGCAGTTTCAGTTTTCACCCAAGTCTGTCCCATGTCTGCACCTCAATCATTTGGTGCCACATGACGAATCATGATCGGGTCATTTCGAGCAAGACCAAGACTGACAGGTGAATCAATTCGCCGCTCCACACTTATGGGTAACTGCAAGACGGCGGGGGCCGTCTGACTTCGGTTGCGATCCGATGATAAGTCCGACCTTATGTCCGATTTCATTCACCGCCCTCAAATCGAAGTTCTCTCCGCGGCCGATGGCGTTCGCCGTCGGCAATGGTCGGATGAGGACAAGCTGCGCATTGTCGAGGAAAGTTTTGTCGGCCACCGGCAAGTGTCGGCCACGGCGAGGCGGCATGGCATGTGCCGATCGCTGTTGACGATCTGGCGTCGGCAGTATCGGAACGGTGAGCTTGGTGCGTCCCGCCCGGTATCCTTCGCCCCGGTGACCGTGACGACGGATGCCCCGGCTTCTCGGCCCGGGCCGGTTGATCCCCCTGATCCCTCACGGACCTCTCAGGTGGAGATTGCCCTGCCGAACGGCCGTCGGCTTATAGTGC
>PHEX01000125.1 GCA_002843005.1 Candidatus Anoxymicrobium japonicum
GACAATTGTCTTGGACCCGACTCTGGAACCTGGGCGCTACCGGCGACGCCAGATGATTGACGGACTGGCTTTTGTTGCGTCCGCAGACCTATGTCTTGATTTGGTGGAACGTGCGCGCGGCGAAACCAGCCCGGCCGAGGTTGCAGCGATCTTAATTGCCAGACGTGAGGCGCTGGATTGGCCGGCGCTATTGGCGCAGGCCGGACAACGCGGCCTGGCCCGGCGCCTGGGGGTGTTGATCGAGGCTACCGGTGTCGAACTGGGCGCTGACCTTGCGCCGGTGTGGTTTGTCGGGCAGCTCCACCGGCTGGCCGAGGCGGAACCATCCAGCGACCAGGATTACCCGGCCGTGCGCCGCCGTGCGCCGCTGGAAGCATATCCTGCCCTGGCCGAACGGTGGGGGGTGCGTCTGCGCTTGCCGCACCACGTCATCGGCAAGGTGGTCTTGGATCTTTCGGTGCATTCCGGGCCGGTTTTTCAGCCAGCAGGGAGATGATTTGGTGGATGACCGCCTGGTGGGCGACCCCAGCAAGGTCGGCCGCGTGCTCCACTGGGAACCATCCGTTACCTTCCAACAACTCGTGCGCATCATGGTAGACGCGGACCTGGCAACCTTGCAACAGATGGGGAATCACACGCCGCACGTGGGGTGAGAAAAGCGATGAGTCTGCGCCGGTTGCCAAGAGAAAGGTAGGGATTCAATGACTGCTGGAATGATCTCCCTTGCAGTGCCGGAGCCGCTCTATCGGCGACTCGAACGGGTCGCCCAGATGACCCAACGTTCAGTTGCCGAAACGTTGGCTTCGGCGATTGCCATCGCCGTGCCATCTGCGGCGGATCTGCCCGACGCGCTGGCTGATGAATTGGCGGGAATGGCATGGTTGAGCGACAAGATGTTGCGCTCCGCCATCCGCCCCACCTTCACGCGCACACAGCAAAAGCGACTTGCAGAGATCAACGACATCCAGGACAAACGCCCGCTCAGCGTCAGCGAGCGGGCCGAGCAAGCACATCTCCTGGCCGAATACGAACGTTCCATGTTGCGGCGTGCGCAGGCGTTCATGATCTTGGCGCAACGCGGTTATCGCACACCGGGCTACAACGAGTTGGCGTCCAACCTATGAGCCGGCGTGGTGTGCCCGAAGCGTTGCGGCGCTGGTTAGAGACGCTTGGGGAGCGCTGCGAGTATTGCCGCACATCGGAATGGGTCACGGGAATGCCACTGGAAGCAGACCACATCCAACCGCTCGCCAAGGGCGGCGCTGCCAGCAAGGAGAACTTGTGCCGGGCCTGCTCCTCATGCAATACGAGCAAGGGGGATCGGACAGAGGCAACTGATCCGATGACCGGCCAGGCGGGGCCTCTGTTCAATCCACGACGACAGAAGTGGTCTGAGCATTTTACATGGAGCGAGGATGGCACGCGGGTCATCGGCCTTACCGCGTGCAGTCGAGCCACCATTGAGGCGTTGCAGATGAACAACGCACGCATCATACGCGCCCGCCGGTTATGGGGAGCGGCTGGTTGGCATCCACCGGCAAATTAGGCCGTTCCGGAAAAATAGATGTCCCAATATCGCCGGTTTCTCTGGGAATCTCAGGAGGTTCCGGGATGAGTATTTTTCTGGAACTATCTTAGTTCACAGATCACGCGTGGGAGACTTTATGTCCGACATCATCTTCGGCACCGACGGCTGGCGGGGACGCATCGCCGAGGACTACACCTTCGACAGCGTGCGGCGGTGCGCCCAGGGTTTTGCCGACTATCTGAAGGCGACC
>PHEX01000126.1 GCA_002843005.1 Candidatus Anoxymicrobium japonicum
TGGTATTCGGGATGGGAATATGCTCTGTCCCTGTATTGGGCGCATTTGCATCAGGCCCATGGCCGGCGCAGGTCGTATCAAGATAACAGCCGTCCGCCTGGAGATTAAACTCAAGGGTGATGGTCTCGTTCGTGTCTATATAGTCAATCCCTGTGTTGTCCCAGCGCAGTTCCCCGTTTGCCCCGCCGCAGGCGTTGTTTGTACTGCCGCCCAATATCGGTAAAGGTAATGGATTAAGGGTTGGATGTGTTTGATTGCTCGTAATTGTCGGGCCGCAGCTTGAGTCATAATTGAACCCCGTGGGCAGGGGGACATTGAGATAATCTCCGGCAGAAATGGTCGCCCTTGCGCCGTAGTTGGTTATCACTACCCGCAGTTTCCCGCCATCGGTCACAAAATAACCGTTGGTAGATATATCTGATGTGGTCATGGCAAGATAGGGTATTGTCCTTAAGCTGACATCATCCTGCGCCGATTGCTCTGTCGCGGGCGTAGTGCCGCCGCATCCTGTCAGACAGCCCCAGGTTACCTTCGCAGTGTTTGTCCTGTCGGTCTGGCAGGAAGCAACCGTTGTCGAAAAGATTATTGTATGGGTTGACGAAACAGCCATATCACCAAGGGAAAACGTGTTGCTCCCTGGCGCGATGCCGTTAGGCGCCGTACCAGGTGCCCATACATTATCAAGTTGAGCTGCGCCGTCAAGTGTGGTTGAGCCTGGCACATATGTTGTATTAGAGGGTATGGCGTCCTGCAGTCTCACATCCGTGGCAAGATAGTCGCCGTTTGAGTTCAGCGTAACCCGCCATTCTATTGTGTCGGCCAGGTCGGCTATTACGGTTCCCGGGGTCCAGGCAGTTCCCTTGGTGACATTTCTTCCTTCCTTTACAATCGTTACCCTGGGGTTTGCGGCAGAGGTGTAAAGATTATAATCAGAAGAGGAGATGACAGAGCCGCCTGGCAGGTTGCACGGCGGGTCAAACTCTACATGCGCCGACGCCTTTTTGTCGCCTGTTGAATATGCCTGCGCGTCAGTGCAGATTGCTATATTTGCATTGAAATTGACAGTCAGCTCACAGGCCTCCGGCATTGGCCTGTCGCCATAGGCGTCAACGGGCAGGGCATTTGTAAAATCCCAGGTAATGGTCAGTCCTGTTGCGACAGTCCCTGTAATTACCTCGGTAGGCGCCAATATTGCCCCGCAGCTATAAGTGTGAACAGCGGTTCCTGCCGTATAGGTCAACCCTGGCGGGAGTTTCTCTACTACCTTGACATTATAGGAGTTGATCGCGCTGGTATTTTTTGTCTTCACGGTAAAAATAGAATTATCGCCGCAATAATCTGTCTTATGGTCAACGCTGTGCTCAACGACCATTACAGCAGGAGATGGAAGCAGATAATCAATGCCTGCTGTCTGACACAGACAGATATCGGCGTCGCCGCAGCAGGGAGTTGAGGAACAATTTGCCGGCGTGCATACGCCGCCGCACCCCGTGCCGCAGCCCCAGCATATCCTTACATCGGCATGGGGAGCAGTGCAGCTCGCAAGTTTGTTGGTTATCACGATATTGCCTTTACCGTTCGCGGCTATATTATTCCAGACAAAGGGGCTTGCCGGGGTTATTGTTATCAATCTGCACATTCAGGTTATACAGTCCGCCAGTGCCTGCATTCCAGCCCTGTATGGTGAACTGGGGATACCTCCCTGTGGCGCTGACCGTGGGTGGAACTATGTTTGCCATGGGATTGCCCTTTTTGACAAGGGTAACGCCCTCGTTGGGATAGTGATGGCCGCCGCCGGAGCCTGCAGTATCAAAATGTCGCGGGTCGGCATTATCAAAACATCTATCATTAAAATATATGTCCGCTGACCAGTCCTTTTGAGTGGCGTCGCAATTCTTCCTCATCCAGAAGGTAATCCTTGGGCTTGGGGCATAGCCTGCTCCATTAGCATCATGATGCCTTATGTCGCCAAGGTCCCAGGTATAGACATTGCCTGCCTGCGTTGGATTAAAGGCCCCAATAGCACCGCCGGAAATGGTGTTTATATTGGTAAAGGTGATGGGATAGGTCGGGTCGCCCACCCCGCCCAAAAGGGTGTAATTGCCGTTTGTGTTAAGTCTTACCAACGCGTCGTAAAGCGGCCAGTAGTCGGGCCAGTCATTAAAGTGGTCCTCAATCGCAATGGTGAACTGCTTTGCCTCGCACAATCGCAATGGTGAACTGCTTTGCCTCGCACGCGTCTATCACCTTGGGAGAAGTACTAGTATTCACAGCCACATAGCTTTTGGCAAAATTAATCACCACGCCCTGGTCATAGTCTTCATCGCCCCCGCAAGCGGCTGGGTAGCCAGGGATGGTCAGCCCTGAAAAATCCACTGTGTCCCGAGTCTCTGAACTTTCTGTTGAATGAAGCGTGAAGGTAACGCATACTTGGGCCCCGCTGTTGGGGACAGGTGCGCCGGCTCCATCAAGGTAGCCGAGGTCAAGGGCTGTGCCGGGAAAATCTGCAGCAGGCCAGCCGGGATAAGATGTGTCGTTTACCTGAACATCATCCACGCTGACATATGTCTGATCCGCGTTTACATGGTCGTTAAAGGTAATATTATTGCCGTTTCCATCGGTATTACTCCAGGTTGAAGGCGCGGCCGCGCCGGCGTTAAATGTATAACAAGTTTTATACTGATTATCGGTGCAGACCTCGCCCCAGCCTGCCGGGCCGTCGCCATAGTTTGTGGTCATGGAGTTGTAATATGTTACTGTCTTATTAGATGAGGCAATA
>PHEX01000127.1 GCA_002843005.1 Candidatus Anoxymicrobium japonicum
AGCGGGCAACGACATGACGAGTCCGGTCAGCCTGTTTCCGCCGGCCAACGCCGCGATGCCGGTGCCGCCTGCCTCGCGCGATCCACGCCAACCGCGCAGCACACGTGAGGAGCCGCGCCGATGAAACCGTTTATTCCTGTAGTAGCGGCATTGCTGGTATTTCTGGCGCTGGGCTCGGTCTATCAGGTTGAGGAAAGCCAGGTGGCCGTGCGTTTTCAGGTAGGCCGGGTGGTCGAGAGCAACATCAAGCCGGGGCTGCACTTCAAGATTCCGTTTGTGCAAACCGTGCTCAAGGTTGACCAGCGGATTCTCAATCTCGATTCACAGCCCGAGCGCTACCTGACCTCGGAAAAGAAAGATGTCAATGTCGATTTCTTCGTCAAGTGGCGGGTCAGCGATGTCCTCAAGTTCTATCAGGCCGGTAACGAAGCCCTGGCATTGCAGCGCCTGCGTCCGATCGTGACCGAGGCGATCCGCAACGAAATCAGCCAGCGCACCTTGCAAGAGGTGGTTGGTGGTGAGCGTACCAACCTGGCCGAGCGCTTTGTCGAGGTATCCAATGTCGCTGCTAAAAGCCTGGGCGTGGAAGTGGTGGATGTGCGGATCAAGCGCATCGACCTGCCTGAAGACGGCCTGGTGATCGGTTCGGTGTTCCAGCGCATGCGTGCCGAACGCCTGCGGGTTGCCAATGAGCTGCGCGCACAGGGCTCCGAGATTTCCGAAACGATTCGCTCCAGCGCCGACCGACAACAGGTGATTCTGCGCGCGGAAGCCGAGCGCGATGCCCAGCGTCTACGCGGTGAAGGCGATGCCACGGCAGCGGAAATCTACGCCAAGGCGTTCAGTCGTGATGCCGAGTTCTACGCGTTTTATCGCAGCCTTGAAGCCTATCGCAACGGTTTTGCCAATGGTGACAGCGTGCTGGTGCTGGATCGCGACTCCAGCCTGTTGCGCTATTTCGGGGAACAAGGCCGCAACCGTTAACGCAGCGCGCCGCTTGGTTACCGGGTGAATACCATGGGCACCGATTTACTCGCGGCGTTATGCCTGATGATGGTGCTGGAGGGTGCGATCGTGTTTATCGCGCCGGAAGCATGGAAGCAGGCAGTTGCGCAGTTGTCGATGCTCGCCAATGCGCGCTTGCGGCTGCTCGGGCTGGTGTTCATGCTGATCGGCTGGTTGTCGTTGCAGTGGGTGCGTTGACCCGGGCCGACAGGCCGGTCGCCCACAGGGTGGGCTCCTACAGGTGAGGACAACCGTTTTTTTGTAGGAGCCCACCCTGTGGGCGACCAGCTCCTACAAAATCGCCACAATGCGCCCCCGTAAGGAGCCCACCCTGTGGGCGACACCACGCTTGCGCCGCCGCACCGGAGCGCGCCACCGCATCAGTCGTTGTAGAGCTGGTACAGCAGCAAATAGACCACGACGCCCGATACCGAGACATACATCCACAGCGGCCATGTCCAGCGCGCCCATGCGCGATGGCGCGTGTCGATGCGCCGCAAGCCAAATCCGACCGTGGTCAGGATC
>PHEX01000128.1 GCA_002843005.1 Candidatus Anoxymicrobium japonicum
GCGAAATGTCTCTGGAAGAACGGGAATTGAACAAGGCGGTGGCAGGATGAGGCAATTCGCATGGTGATGGAAACCACCGGGCTGATCTTCAAGTACAAGATCGACCGCCCGTTGCGCTTTGAAGAGCGGCATGGCTGCCTGAAACAGAAGGAGCGACTGGATGTCGTGCCGACGCCCTATTTGAGCACGGTCCGCCTGAACAGCACCTACCTTGAAATGGTGGGGAAGTTCTATGAGGGCAAGGGCTTTTTGACCGTGGTGATGCTCATTATCACGATCACTCCCTTGTCATTTCTCATGGCAATCGCCTTTCAAAACCTATTCGAGCCGGTTCAGTACGACAATGACTTTAATGGCTGGGCGCTTTTTGGGGTGTTGGCTTTAATTGCATCCCCCGGAATTGCCTTGGCAGTCTGGACCTTACTCAGGGAATGCTTCCGCCTGACCCACTACCCGATTCGCCTGAACCGGAAACTCCGCAAGCTGTATGCCATCGACCCTTATTCGCTGAAAGTGATCGAGGCGGACTGGGACAAGATGGTGTTCGTGCTGGAAAAGTGTCTTCATACGCCGATGCGGATTACCCAATGGGAAATCCTCGGTCATGTCCTTGACGAAGACGGACAGACGATACGGGCGACATTACCGTTTTCAATCGTCAGTGCTCAGCAGGATTTGCTCAAACGCCATTGGGAATACATGCGCCGCTACATGGAAGATGGCGTTGAGGAAATCTTCGACCACACACCGGTTTGTCTGCCGATTGCAGATCGTCGTGAAACCTTCCGTTTCGGATACCAAGTGACAATGATCGATGACTCCTATCCTGTCTGGATCTACATCGCGGGCATTCTGCTCATTCCCGAAGCCCTTGGTCGTTACCTCGCTATGCAAACCAGCGACATTCCGCGATGGTCAAAGCGGATAGAAGAAGAGTGCCAGATCGACCCCGGCGACCCTTACGCCATCGATGCCAACGACAATCCGCCGGATTTCTGGAAAGCGACCGCGAAGCGCCGTTCGGAACTGGTAGCGAGCGGGGTCATGGCGCGCTAGATATATAGTCCCACCACCCATCGATCAGTGACGGCAATCTGCTGTTCAAGGCACTGACCTTCAACCAGAAAACGCTGGGTGATGAAATCAAGGGCATGAGCAACGGTGTGATCTGGGCGCAACTCGCCTTGGACAAGTTGATCAACGGTTTCGACAAGTCGGTCAAGAAGTTGGCGGAGGGGCAACCGGATGTACTAGGTCGCTTGCTTTCATTACCACCTGGGCACTCGCTTCAAGTGTTATCGGAGTCGGCATTATCTTCACCCTCCTGCTGATCGGCTGGGCCTTCGTCATGACCTACCTGGTGGACGACAAGTTACAGGACTGGCTGGAGCGCTGTCTCTGGGGAAAGCTGGAGGGGCAGCGCTACGGCGAAATGTCTCTGGAAGAACGGGAATTGAACAAGGCG
>PHEX01000129.1 GCA_002843005.1 Candidatus Anoxymicrobium japonicum
TGGCACCAATCGCCCTTGGGGAATAGGCAGGCGCGTCAGTCACGGTTGCATCCGGCTTTACCCTGAAGATATCGAATCACTCTTTCACGAGGTTCCGGTTGGCACCCCGGTAGAAATCGTCAACCAGCCATATGTAGCCGGATGGCGGGGAAGACAGTTATTCCTGCAGGCATTTGCGCCTTTGTCGGAGCACGAGCAGGCGTCGCCCGACCTGACAGGGGCGATGGCAGTCGTACTGGAAAAAACCAATGGAGAAGGGGGTGTGGACTGGGACAAGGCCACGGCGGTCGCCAGGGACAAATCCGGCATACCGACACCGGTTCAATCCGGTACACCAGATCTGCAGGAAATCATTACAGCGGTGATCGATGCAAGTATCCCAGCAGAAAACACCATGCCAGAAAATACCATGGCATTGCCGCCAGGCAATGAGGCGCAATAAGGCATTTATACCGTTAACGGTATAAATGCCTACTGTAAAAAGTTAACTGAAAACCAGGCAAAGCGGGATGTCGGCAAAGCCGACATCCCGCCGAAAACCGGCTTACTTCATCATGGATTTCTGGAACATGCGGTCAGCTTTTGCGTCAGCATCGGCTGCCATGCGTTTGGCTTCTTCAGCCGCAGCCATAGCAGCGCTAGCGTCACTCCCTGCCTGTGTCGCCTTGGCATCTGCGCTCTGGGCAGCTGCGAGTGCCTCTTCTGCCTTAGCCATGGCAGAATCGGCCTTGGCACTGACTTCATCCACGCGGGCTGAAAGTTGATCGACCCGTGTAGTAGATGCGCAACCGGAAATCAAGCCGACGACAAAAATTGCAGCCACCAGTTTTGGAATTATTGAAAACTTGTCCATTGCAAATCTCCTTTCGTATTACTTTTTCTCTGGAAACTCGCTGGCAGAAATTGGAGCCTCAAAACCTCCCGCCAGGTAGCGATTAACACTGCAATTTTTACAGTACGCCAGCTTTTCAGCGCTAACAATACGTGCTAACGCATATATGTAACTGATTTTATTAAACGTCATTTTTAGGATCCGGTTCCGGCGCAATATATGTGTGAACTGAACCAGTTTGTTATAGAGTGGACCATACCAAGCAACGCAATACCATCACAGACTACATTCCAGGGAATACCATGCCGTTTAAAATCACTGCAATACTTTTCGCCCTCATGCTTGCTGCCAACGCGCATGCCGAGCCTACCGTGCAGATCAATACCAGCCTTGGAACAATTGAGGTTGAACTGGATAGCGAAAAAGCACCAAAGACCGTTGCCAATTTTCTGGAATACATCAAGAGCGGCCATTACTCCGGCACGATCTTTCACCGAACCATTCGCCGCTTCATGATTCAGGGCGGCGGTATGACTCAGGATATGCAGGAAAAACCGGCTCGTGCGGCAATTGAAAACGAAGCAGACAACGG
>PHEX01000130.1 GCA_002843005.1 Candidatus Anoxymicrobium japonicum
GTTAGCGTCCGCGCTCGTGGTGTAATTTCCGGTGTAGGCGATGGTGTATTCCGGGGTGGGGCATGCCCCACCCCGGAATGCGGCGTCGCTGGTGGCCACCGGGTTCATCGTTATGGTGGAGTTTGCACACTTCAACCGTGACGAAGAGGAGTTCCCGATGACCGAGGACAGATTACTGATCGAAGAGCTTGCTGCGAAGGGCGGCCAACCGGATTTTTTGCGCACCATCGCCGAGAACGTGCTGCAGCTGATCATGGAGGCCGACGTTGATGGCCTGATCGGCGCGGGTCGCCACGAACGCAGCAGCGAGCGCGCGACCTGGCGCAACGGCTATCGCGACCGTTCGCTGGATACCCGGGTAGGCACGCTGAACCTGAAAATCCCCAAGCTGCGTGCTGGGTCCTACTTTCCGGGCTTCCTTGAGCCCCGCAAGATGGTCGAGAAAGCGCTGGTTGCGGTGATCCAGGAAGCGTGGATCGGCGGGGTCAGCACCCGGCGGGTCGATGAACTCGTCCAGGCCATGGGCATGACCGGCATCTCCAAGTCCACCGTCTCCAAGCTTTGCAAGGACATTGACGAGCGCGTCCATGCCTTTCTGAAACGCCCGCTCACCGGCGAATGGCCGTATCTCTGGCTCGATGCCACCTATCTCAAGGTACGCGAAGGCGGGCGGATCATCAGCGTTGCCGCAATAATCGCCATGGCCGTCAACACCGAGGGCCGGCGCGAGATCGTCGGCCTGCATATCGGCCCCTCGGAAGCGGAGGTCTTCTGGTCCGACTTCCTGAAGGACCTTGTTCGGCGCGGTCTTACCGGCGTGAAGCTGGTCATCTCCGATGCTCACGAGGGCCTCAAGGGCGCGATCACCCGCGTCATGGGCGCCACCTGGCAGCGCTGCCGGGTGCACTTCATGCGCAATGCCCTGTCCTATGTGCCCAAGGGCCAGAACACTGTCGTCGCCGCCGCGATCCGCCAGGTCTTCCTGCAGCCCGATCAGAAAAGCGCAACGCAGGTCTGGCGACAGGTCGCCGACCAGTTGCGCACCCGTTGGCCCAAGCTCGGCGCCTGCATGGACGAGGCCGAAACCGACGTGCTCGCCTACACCGGCTTTCCCACCCAGCACCGCACGAAGTTACACTCAACCAATCCGCTCGAGCGGCTCAACAAGGAGGTCAAGCGCCGCGCCGACGTCGTCGGAATCTTCCCGAACGAAGACAGCATCATCCGCCTCGTCGGGGCTGTGCTGATGGAGCAGAACGACGAGTGGCAGCTCCAGCACCGATACATGCAGATCGAAGGCATGGCCGAACTCAACCAACCCATGATCGAGGAGGAAAATCAGCCCCTACACATCACCGCCAAAGCCGCCTGACGATGGCCCACGGCCACAGCCGAAATTACACCACCTT